>JASGVX010000120.1 GCA_030054735.1 Methanobacteriota archaeon
GGATAATGAGAACCGTTGACTTTAAAAACATGACTACTTAAAACAGAGAAATTTAGATGTGAATTAACCTTATAGTAGAAAAAATTGACACAATTGTAGAATTTACTTTAGTTTTGAGACAGTCTGACTAAATGCTAATTTTTAAAGCATAGATATCATTAATTAGGTCATTTATACAGGATTCCGTATTCAGCGACATTTTATTGTTCAACTTTAAAGGTACTAAATATAATTTTATGACAAAATAAGCAATTTTAGGCAATTTTTTTACATTTAAAGTATTATTAACAATTTTGGCAAAGGCTCATTTCTGTAACTATTCAGGTAGCCTTTAAATGGCTACAATTTCCCCTCTTTTCGAGGGAAAATTGGAAATAATTTGAACCTTGTTTTAGTGGAAGCTACTTCTCAACTTCATTTTTACTGCATGACAAAAAAACAAAGCATTTTTTTAAGAGAATCACCATATTATGATAAAAAACTGTCTATCGATCTTGTTTTTCTAAAAAGTTGGCCGTCAAATTGAGAAAAAGCGTGATTCTTTGGGAAAACAGTAGTCAAACTTCCAGAATTCGGTTTTTTCCGAGTTCTGTGCGAAAATAGTATTTATACCCAGTTTCCACGGTAAATTTTCGCATACTAACAATTTCTCATGCCATCGATTTTTAATAAAAAGGGATTTATTGGAATTTAATGCAGGAGGGGAAGCAGCTATTATTATGCTGTATTCAGAGGCAAAAAATGATATAATTCAATTTTCAACAGGTTCTATTAAAGGTTTAAATTAATTTTATATGTTTCAAAAACACTATCAAGAAAAATATTGATTTTAGAAAAAATACTGCGGAATGTGGGAGTTAAATATAGGACTTCCATAAACCATGAAATGAAATAAAATGAAATAAGATGAGATTCCATACAAAGAGACCAGAAAAAAGCATAATTTTTAACAGAAGAAAAAGGAATCAAAACATGAAAAAACTCCAGGCCCAGATCAAAGCAAAAACCCTTATCCTTACTCATGGAGATTCTGACGGGATATGTTCTGGAGCACTTGCAAAGAGCGCTTTCCCTGATGCATATGTATACTTTACAAGCCCTGTCAACCTTCTTGAAAAATTAGATCTTATTGAAGGTGTTGAGACTCTCATCATATGTGATATTGCAATCGATGAAAGGTACTTCTCTGAACTCTATTACGCACTTGAAGGACTTGCGGATGAATGCAGCCTCTATTATATAGACCATCACCCTCTTCCTGAAAAATGCAGAAAAGAAGAATGGTTCTACCATGATACAGGAGTATCTTCCTCAGAGCTGACTTACAGGGTCTTTGAAGACTATCTGAGTAAAGAAATGAGAAGAGTTGCTATCTACGGGGCTATAGGCGATTTCTGTGATAATACTCCCTGCATAAAGAGCTGGGTGAAAGACTGGGATAAAAGAGGTCTCTATTTCCAGGCTGGGACTCTGACTCAGGCAATAATCCATAAAGGAAAAGAATATGAATTTAAAAGAACTTTGATAGAACCCCTCTCAAAAAACGAAATTCCTTCAAATATTCCCGATCTGCTCGAGCTTGCCAGGGAAGCTGCAATCAACGAAGAGAATATCCGGTATTTTGTAAAAGAAAACGTAAAAGTCCTGAAAAACAGTGCGTATATTGTAAACATAAATAACTCCATCTCAAAGGCAGCAATATATGCAGCCTCCTACGGGCAAAGAGATGTGGGAATTACAGCAGAATACCGTGAGAGAAAAGGTGTTTATGACCTGAGCATTCGTTCACGGGGAAAGGTTGACCTAAACCGCCTTCTACGCTCGCTTGCTCCTAAATTTGGAGGAAGTGGCGGTGGGCATCCTCTTGCAGCAGGAGCGCGTATCCCAGAAAAATCCCTTGAGGCTTTCCTGAAGGCTTTTGATAAAAAGCTCGGGGAAGCAAATGAGGTAAAATAAATGAAGATCAGCAAGACTGCAGCTGAAAGCGGTATAAATCTTGAGATTATCTTTGTAGGGCGTTCAAATGTAGGGAAATCCTCTCTCTTAAAGGAGCTCTTCGGGGCAAAGGTAAGAGTAGGAAAACGTCCAGGGGTCACACTGCGCCCCACGCATGTACAGGTCTCAGACCTCCTCATTACGGATATGCCTGGATTCGGTTTCATGAGCGGGGTGAAAGAGAGGAAGCAGGACATAGTCAAAGATAAAACCGTACACTATATTGAAGAGAATTCAGAAAGGATCAAAATAGGCGTCCTTGTAATAGATGGGCCGGCATTTCCTGAAATTGTTGACCGATGGGACTCAAGGGGCCAGATCCCTATCGATGTTGAGATGTTTGATTTCCTCAGGGAAATAGGAATCGATACTATAATTGCTGCAAACAAGATGGACAGAGTCAAAGAAAACGAGTTTGACCCACTCCTTGACGAGATTGCAACCCGCCTGGGACTTGAGCCTCCATGGCAGAACTGGAAACATTTGATTGCTCCAGTAAGCGCCAAAAAAAAAGATTTGAAAGATATAAAAGGGCTTCTTAAGGACAGGCTGCATGAAATGAAAAGGGATGACCTCTTCAAGTATCTTTGATTACTAGCTTTGATTACTATTATGAATCAAGCCTCAAACAGGTCTTTTTTTGTATCCTCTTCAAATCTTATGGCTTTTCAACCACAGGAAAAATATAATAGTTGTTCAATTTATTTATATCGTATTTTGGGGTAAAAAAATGGAACTTGAAGCCTTAAAGCAACTGTTGTTGTCTTTA
>JASGVX010000121.1 GCA_030054735.1 Methanobacteriota archaeon
CTAAAACTTTATCCTCGCAGCGAGATTATCGTAGACCTAACAAATGGGACTAAATACGTATCAAGTATTCTATATGCCTCTGCAAGCATGGCAAAAATAGAAAACTTATTTTTTTTGGATACGCCAAGAGAAATAGTGCAAACTTTTCCTTCAGTTGAATCTGATGATTCTGATAGTATTAAAAAAATTGAAGATTTCCTCAAAAATAATTACAAAGAAGAATTCATTAGTATATATAAACCGCTTGAAAACCTTGACTCATTGGAAAAATATAATCATTTTGAAATAATCTACTATGGAGAAGAAGCAAAAAGACTGGTTGAAATTATTGAACGTCTGGAGCTTGGAAATGAGTTGTTCAAAGAGACTATCGGATCACATCTGAATAGTGCAATTGATGACTATTTTAATGGAAAATATGGGGATAGTATACGTTCTTTAGGTCTAATTGTGGAATATTTGACTAAGGAAATTACAAGAAAATTAAAAGACATTAAAGATCCGGACTTAATGGAAAAACTTAATAATAAAAACGACATAGAAGCAATAAGACTTTTTTGCAATGACATAAGAAACAAAATTAGGATTGGTGAAAATCTAAAAGAATATCAAGAGAAACTAAAATCTTTGAGAGGCTTGGATCACGTTATCAATGCAACTAAATTTTATCGAAATGATAATAGTCATATCAGTCTAACTTATATTCCTCCAAGTACCAAAGAAGAGTCCAGGTTAGTTTTAATTAACACTCTTTACTTTTTAGATCTTATTAGTAGTTCCAGCCTGTTACAAAAAAACTTAGAGACGAAGTCAACTCTTGAACCAGAAGTACAATTCTTTGAAATTAATGAAAACATTATTCCGTATGGACGCTAAGGGTGTTATTTTGATATATATTGGATTAGATGGAGACGACATCGGTAAAAAAATAGAAAGATGTCTTATCGAGAATAATGAAAGAGAAGCAGCTAGACTTAGCAAAGAGATTACAAATAGTAAAGATAAAATCGCTGATTATTTTAGTTCATTGGGTTTTGAAATCATTTTTTCAGCGGGAGACGATATTCTAACTAAAGGAACTTCTATTAGTATAGAGGATTTAACTGAATTTTTGCAGAATGTAGAAGGTGAGTGTAGTTTTTCTGTAGGAATCGCAAACACATTGACAAAAACATATGTAGCACTCAAGTACGCAAAGTCAATTGGGAAAAATGTAATTGTAGAATTTAATCAAGAGGATAAACTAAAAATATATAAAAAAATCAGGGAGTGCTAACATAACTTCTGGATAGGTTTAGTTTTTAAAGTTCATAATAGGTTTTTTAATATTTTTGACTGCAAAAATCTTAAGCCTAAAATCCACTTTCCGCAGTAAATTTTCGCATATTTACATTTTTCATGCTATCGATCTCCAATAAAACGTATATTTCAAGCTGTCTCAAAACTCAAACCATTTCTACAATTGGATAATGAGATACGTTAACTTTAAAACCTGAGTTCCCAATATTTAAGCGCATAAACCTAATTTCACTAATCTACTATGTCAGATGATTTTTATTTTAAATTAGAACTTATTATTTATGCGCTTAAGTTTAAGCACATAATAGGATATCAGGAGAACCTTATGCGCTTAAAAAGGCGGAAGTTAGGTTAAAAACAAACCCACTTAAAACAGAGAAATTTAGACATAAATTAACCTTATCGTGGAAAAAATTGACACAGTTGTAGGATTAACTTTATTTTTGAGACCTCCTGTCCTTATCTGTTTATTTTCCTGCTGACCTCTGCGCCTCTTTTGCTGCGTCTTTTATCATTTCCCCTACAAGCGAGGATTTTTCGCAATGAGACGCCTCTTTCGGCTTGCAGTTTATGAGGATGCCCATCAGCCTGTCCGCCGTCCGATAATACTTCTTATCCTCAAGCTCGACCAGAATGTCGGACAACTTTTCGCTAAACTCTCTGCATTTTTCGTGGTCGCAGACTGCCTGCTCATGCAGCAGGCTTGCATATTCCAACTCCTTTATATATTCAGGTGGGAGTTTTTCGGCCATATAAGACTGTCCTGTCAGTTGCTCCTTAATATATTATCAGCTAACCTTTATTTAATATTTGTATGCACGTTTACAGTGTCCCATCATATCCTCCATAAAAACAGAATAAAAGTTTTCAGGAACTATTACTTTCTCTCTGCCGTTTATAGCTCTCGCCCCAGGACCTTCCTGCCATGCTTTCAACAAAAGAACTTTTATCTTCTGAAAACAAATCCAGAGATATGTTTGGAGAAATTGGAAGCATAAGAAACGAGGTGGATGAAACTTCCCTTCAAATTCTCTCCCTATTCAGGGAAAGCATAAGCGAAATCCGCCTAAAAGAGCCCGAATCCGTATCAGCATATTTCAGCCCGGACTATTCGCATTATATTGTGGTGCATACTCCTCTGAATAATCGTTTTCCTGATATAAAGGAAGAATGGAAGCTGCGCTTTTGCAGAGACGTTGGAATTTCCGTTGTAGAACTGATAGTAGCCGAAACAGGCAGTGCCTATGTTAGGGGTCTGATGGCGGCAAACGGCTCAAAAGTCTACGCCATCCTTCCGTTTACCTCAACAGACGCAGAAAAAACAAAAAAGGCTGAATTTCCTGAAAACCCCATGGCCCGCATAAGGGCAGAGCTTCTTCCTGCTGTACTGCCGGGAATAAAAGGAGAAACAATCCTTGATATCGGAAGCGGCTTCGGAAACCTCACAATAGAGCTTGCAAAAAATAACCCGGATTCACAGGTTTACGGCATTGACATTCATGATTCCCTCACAGGCCAGGCGCAGATGAATGCAGAAGTCCTGGGGGTGTCTAATATTGAGTTCAAGACCGGAAGCGCTTATGCCCTGCCTTTTGAGAGAAACTCTGTAGACTCTGCAACCTGCTTTTTCATGCTCCACCACCTTGAAGATATTAAAACCGCTCTTTTTGAGATTAAAAGGGTGTTGAAAAAAGGTGGGTCAATAACCGCGATTGAGCCGCAGGCTCACCGGCACCCTCATGGCCCTCAACTTTCGGAATCTGAATGGAAAGAGCTTTTTGAAGATCTGGGTTTTACTGTGGAAACGGAAAGTCTGGAAAGAGCAGTTGTACTGAAAGCTGTAAAAAGAGACTAAATTCCGGAAAAGAGGGTGAGAGTTACAAAAACGGTTCAACACCTGAGACCTGAAACCGGTTTTAGACATATGGATTTAGTAAGTGTCTCCGCCAGCTTTTCTGGCGGCCCTGCCAAAAATAAAGAATAAAGAATAAAGAATAAAGAATAAAGAAGATACCGCCTTCTAACTATATGGAGAACAGTAACCTGCAGGGTCTATACGTTGCTTTCCTTGAAGTAATCACAGAGAATATGGGGAAAGAAGGTAACATGTGATGAGGCACATCTTCCCAGAAGGCATTCGATGCCGTTAAACAGGAAAAGTATGCATCCGGAATCAGCACTATGATTGGATCCTCGGGAAGCATATCCAATCGTTTGGCCTTTCCCGGCTCAATAACTTGACCGAATTATCACTGATAACGATTATTATGACGAATCTTATTTTTTGCATCAGGAAAGGATTAATAAACAATTCTTCCATAACCTTCAGAGGTTAAAATAAAGAACAGGAAGACCTTTTTATGATTCCAAAAGCCTCTTACGATGTCATCGTTGTGGGTGCAGGCCCTGCGGGTTCTACTGCTGCACTTTATGCCGCAAGGAATGGGGCCTCTGTCCTTCTTCTTGATAAAAAAAGAGAAATTGGAAACCCCATCCAGTGTGCCGGTTTTCTTCCCGATGCCTCGGAAGTCGGGGCTCTGATGCCTGATGCCATATTGCCAGAGACACTGAATAATTATCCTGACTCCTGCGTACTCCGGCATATCAAAACCCAGCGTATCATTCCTCCAAACTGCAATGCAAAAGAATTTGCTGTAAAAGGGGCTGTCCTTGACAGGCGCAGATATGACCAGTTCCTTGCAGGACAGGCGGCAGAAGCTGGCGCCGAACTTATGGTAAAAACGCGTGTTACAAAAATACAGGGCACAACTCTAGAAATTTCAGGGATCTTTGGGAAACAAACGATCAAAACTAAAGCACTTATTGGTGCAGATGGCCCTAATTCCCCTGTCGCAAAGGCAAAGGGCCTCACCATGAAACCCGAATTAAAGGAAACCTCTGTTGCTATTGAATACCAGGTCAGGATGGTTGACATTGACCAGGACGCCCTTGAGATGTATTTTGGAAAAGACTATGTCCCTGGCGGTTATGCGTGGATTTTCCCGGAAGGAGAAGGACGGGCAAATATAGGAATAGGAATCCGGAGCGGAATGGCTGAAAAAGGGGTCTCTGCAAAAGACTACCTGCAGCGTTTCATGCATGAACACCCTCTCGCCGCCCCAAAGTTGAAAAACGCCGTCATAATGAATATCATTGCAGGCATTATTCCCGTAAACGGGGCCCCTGCAAAAACTGCAAGCGAAGACTCCCTTATAGTGGGCGATGCCGCAGGCCACATTATCGCAACAAACGGAGGTGGAATTCCTCCTGCAATGATTGCCGGAAAAATTGCCGGGGAAACAGCAGCCGAATTTGCAGCCGGGAAATGCAGGCTTGAAGAATATGACAGGCGCTGGAGAGCTCAGTTTGGGCCAGCGCTTGAAACTTCAGTTCAGGCAAGGCAGATAATGGACGGAATTATGAAATCTGACGCCCTTATGAACGCAGCTTTCAAGTTTATTTCCCCAGAGCAGATGAAAGTCATGCAGTGTGGAAAACTTCCGGGTCCTGTAAAACTCGGCCTTCAGGCACTGAACCGCGGGAAAAAGTAAACTTGCAGTTCTGGCAGTGAGGTGAAATATACTGTCCAGAGAATATTTTTTATTCATTTCATGTGTATTTTTTGCTTCTTTACCTTCTGCCTTCTCTTCTTTTATTTTTTCTCTTCCCAGTAGCTTCACTGATCGTTATCTATTTTCTTCAACCCTCCTTCTTCAACCCTCCTTCTTCAACCCTCCTTCTCTTCAGCCGATTTTTCTTCTAGCCGGATCTTCCTTAAATCGGTTTCAGCGTCCTCTTTATTGTATTTTGCTTCCAGATAGCTGGGCCTTATTTCAAGCGCTTTGTCAAAAGAAGCAATGGCTTCTTCATATCGCTTCAGGACCACAAACTCAAGCCCTCTGAGGTTCCAGGCCCCTGCAAAATCAGGCTTTAACACCAGGACCTTATCAAAATACTCAATTTTCTTTTCCGGATCAGTTTCTGATACTGCAAGTCCGTACCATTCTTCTGCGGTCTTTCCCTCGATCTTCTTTTTGAACAATTTGTCCAGAAATGCCAATCACATCACATCCCATCGAATATATGCGGGGTCGATAGAAATATGTAGTGATTCCTCTTTCTCTCCCCACTGGAAAAAAACTGTTTTCTAGACTGCAGCATTGAAATAAAAAAAATAATGAAAGTTTACTTGTTTATATTGAGCAGGGAACTTTCATTATACACACTTTCAAAGTCTGAACTTATTACCAGTTTAGTAATGTCGCCCATAGTTGTTAGATTGTAGCTTACTCCACGTTCGCTTGAGTTTGCCTGGTAAGCCTTGATCTTTTCATTCACTTCAGATTCCAGGTTAAGGAAAATGGAGGTCTGTACATAACTTCCGTCATCCAGTTTTTTGAGGTCTCTGTAGTATTGTTCTGCGGGAATTTCTGAAGAATTTGTCTTTTTGTTCACTTGCTGGTAGATGCACCCTTTAAGGTCTGCCTGGCTCAAAATATTATCGTATTCAGTATCCGACGTTTCATTTCCTTCAAGGACATTGATAACCCTCGTTACAGCCTGGATAGGACCTATAATCGAAGGGCTTCCAACAACGTTCCATATGTTGTAAGTACCGTTTGTACGGTCGAGGATGTTATAGCCATCATACGGCATTGCCTGTGCATTCAGAGGCATGTTAAATCTCTGCTCAGGGATCATATGCAGTTCAAAGCCGCTCTCATTACCATAACTTGCACCGTATCTCTTTGTGACATCAGCTCCATAAGAGAAGGAAACATTCATAGTTTGTTTGTTTCCAAAAACGGCTTCCAGGGGAGTCCCTTCGGTTTTTTGAAGGTCAACGTAAATAGCATTTGTCACCCCTTCAGGCGACATTTTTAATCCGTCAGCAATCGAGTTAAAATCATGCTGGACATGTTTGCCCTGAATCTGGAAGAACGAAACCATGATAGGTACGTCACCTGTTTCCGAACTAGAGACGTCATTTTCTTTATCTCTATCTAAATCACCTGTGAAATATATCATACCGGCAGAGAGAAGCATTGTTACTGCCAGGAAGATAGCCAGATATTTCTGGTTCTTTGTTGCTGGATCCTTTCGTTTCATAAATGAATCCTCATAATATAATATAATATAATATAAATTATTCAAAATGTAAAACACACATGCTATCTAAATCTATTGTTTTTCTATTTGTATTATCGTCCTACTATAAAAAACAGTTTCTATATTTGTTTTCTAAAAATAGAAATAAGTTTTTGGGGTGAATTTTGAATTTCAGGTTTTAAATTCTATTTCTAAGGTTTCTTCCCGATTTATCTCACTTAAGGGTCAGGATCTTGAGCATATTTGTACCTCCGGGTTTCCCAAAAGATGGGCCCTGGGTAAAGACTACTATATCTTCACTCTTCGCAAATCCCAGTTCTTTTACTTTTTTTATTGTTTCCTCTTCCCAGCTTTCAAAAGGTTCATTTGCAAGAACAGGATAGACTCCATAAGATAGGGAAAGGAACCTGCAGGTCTTGGGGACGCGGCTGAAAGCCAGTATCCAGGGCTCAGGGTTAAAACGTGAGATCCTGCGAGGAGTTGCTCCGCTTCTTGTAGGACTAAGTATGGCTGCAACAGGCAGTTTTTGCAGGGCTTCATGGACCTGAAGGGTGATCACTTCGTCCACTGACATTTTTCTGGCAGTTACAGCTTTGATCATTGTATCAAGCCCCCACTTAGTCTTGGTGCGCCAGTTCTCAGTAGTCTTTGAAATTTTTACCATCATCTCAACGGCTTCTTGAGGGTAATTCCCAACTGCGGTCTCTTCCGAGAGCATGATAGCATCTGTTCCATCAAGAATTGCGTTTGCAACATCTGTGGCTTCGGCCCGTGTGGGCCTTATATTATCAGTCATGGAAGCCAGCATATGGGTTGCGGTAATTACAGGAATTCCCAGGAGCTTTGACCTATGTATCAGTTCCTTCTGGACTGAGGGAACTTCCTGGATAGGAATCTCAACCCCCAGGTCTCCTCTTGCGACCATGAGAGCATCGGTTTCTTCAAGAATTTCTTCAATATTCTCTACAGCTTGTCTGCGTTCGATTTTTGAGACAATGTATACCTGCTTTCCTCTGGATGCTGCAAAGTCTCGGACCTTTCTTATATCTTCGGCATTTTCAATAAAAGAGATACTGAAGGTATCAATATCCTCTTCCAGGGCAAACTCAAGGATTTTGAAGTCCTTTTCAGTTACGGGATCAAGGAAAATTTTCGCTCCCGGCAGGTTTAACCCCTTATGGGAATAGAGCTGCCCCCCAATAAGAACCTCACAGAGCACATCTGTTCCCAGGACTTCCTTGCATTGGAGCTGTATGAACCCATCGCTGAGGTAGATCAGGCTCCCGGGAGATACGCTTTCAGGAAGTTGTTTGTAACTTACAGAAATCCGCTTCTCATTTCCAGGAGAGTCGTTAATTGTAAGGGTTATAAGATTTCCTTTATGGAGCATGATAGGTTCTTTTTCGAGCTTGCCTATGCGGATTTTCGGGCCCGGAAGGTCTCCAAGGATTGCAATAGTCCTGCCCAGTTCGTCTGCAACCTTGCGGACGTTTCGGATAACTCTGACATGGCTTTCGAAGCTTCCATGTGAGAAGTTAATCCTTGCCACGTTCATGCCAGCAAGTATAAGCTGCCTGATCATCTCTTCAGAGGAGGATGCAGGTCCTATTGTACAGACGATCTTTGTTTTATGGTCAGGAATTTCCATATTCACACAGCCCTATATATTTCTCTGCTTCAGTCCTTTTCATTTACTTTTTAAATGAATTTCAAATTTCTTTCTGCCGTTCCAGTGAATTCCTGTCTCAACTTTTTTGTAAACTCTCTTCTTATTTTCCCCTGTAAATTTTAAGGGCTTCTTCAACGCTTGCATCTTCAACAGTTATGGCGTAAACAGCATTGCACATGCGGACAGCTTCATCCAGAGGCTTCTGGTGGATATTTCTTCCGGTTGCATTCCCCTGGGCCCCGGAAACATGGATCTGGTCGTGGAGCTTTTTGAGGAAAGCTTCGGCTTCGTCGCTTGAGCCGCCAGCACAAACTACTTTTGTCCGCCCGGCTGCTTTGACAGCCTCCTTGAAAATCTCGGCAGATTTTTCTCCTTCTTTCTTCGGATAGTTTACCTTTACAAAGTCCGATCCAAGAGTGGCCCCAACTCCAGTTGCCCCTGCAATAAGGTGAGGGTCCTTTTCGTCTTTTACGGCAGTTCCGCGAGGGTAAATCCAGAGTACGGACATCATTCCATGCTGGTGTGCACCATAAACGACCTGGGCAGCCTGCACAAGCATTTCGGCTTCAAACTCGCTGCCAATATATATTGTATAGCCAACACCAAGGATATTGAGCCCGCTGTTCTCCTTAAACTCGGCTACCTGGTCAATATCATACCACAGGTTGCTGAAAGGATCAGCCTGTGCGGTTTCAACCAGGTTGGTCTTGGAGTTTACCTTTACAAGATAAGGAATATCTTTATAGTCCATTCCATAGCGGGCAATAAGCCCGAGCTGGGTTGCAAAAACTCCTATTTTTGACTTAGCTGCAATCCTGAAAAGGTGTTCAGGGTCGGCGTCATCTTCAGGAATCCCTTCTCCAAAAAAGTCATCGTTCAGGTGTTCTACTTTCTGGTCTCCGGCAAAAAGCATTAACCTGCCGCTACCCTTTGTGATTTCCATGTAGTTTTTTACGTATGTCTCACGCATTGCTTTCGGGACATCTAAAGGTACGATTACGTCTTCTTTTTTAATTGAAACCATGTGTATAAACCTCATTTATACTCTTCTACTATATTAAATAAGGTATTGGTAAATAAATACTGATATTTATGGGGAAGTATATTTCTTCATGAACTGTCCACGATGTAAGAGTTCCAGTTATAGTAAGAACGGTAAATTTTATGGACGTCAACGCTACAAATGTCAAGATTGTGGATATAACTATTCTGTAGAACTAAAATCAACTGCGTTTTCCACTTTTGTTAAAAGACAGGCTTTGCAACTTTATCTAGAATGATTAGGATTCCGTTCAATAGGACGATTTTTAGGAGTAAGTCATGTTTCTGTCCAAAGATGGATAAAGAAATTTGTTCAGGGGTTAAAGGCCCTAAAAAGCGAAAATGAAATCTCTGTCGTCGTTGTGGATGAGATGCACACTTACATCGCTAACAAAAAAATACTGCTGGATGGATTGCTGTTGATAGAGTTGGGAAAAAGTTCATCAACTGCTCTTTTGGTAGCAGAGGAACGGAAAATAGAAAACTAATATGGGAAAAATCAAAGAAAAAAGAGATTGAACAAGTGATGACTGATCACTTTAGGGCATATGCAGAGTTTATTCCAAAAAAGATTCATACTCAATCCAAAGCAGAAACATATACTGTTGAAGGATATAGATATGTGAGGATATTATCTTTGTATAAAAAAGTAAGAAAGTTGCTGAAGAATTCTACTGGAGACCTCTCCTTTTTAAGGAATAAAAACTTGAAGTGGGCTGTTGCGATCTAAGTGCAAGAATAATCATGGATTTTGCTGTGCTTCCGGGTTAAATCCATCTTTTCTTCTTAAAGTAAAGGAACATGCTTATTCCTAATAATGCCATCCCAAGTAGAACTGCAGGATAACCCCATCGCCATTCGAGTTCTGGCATGTAGTCAAAGTTCATGCCGTATACTCCTGCAATGAAAGTGAGTGGTATGAAAATCGTGGCAATGATTGTCAGAACTTTCATAATGTCATTCATCTTGTTACTCAGGCTTGAGAGGTAGACATCTACCATTGAAGAGAGAATGTCCCTGAAGGCTTCTATGGAGTCAATGATCTGAATGGTATGGTCATATACATCTCTCAGGTAGATCCGCGTGTTGTCCTTTATAAGTTCTGACTCAGTTCTCTGAAGGTTACTTATCAACTCCCTGAGGGGCCAGACTGATCTGCGGAAGGTGATCATATCTCTCTTATATCTCTGGATCGTTTTCAGGGTTTCAGGTATTGGGGGCATTGCGAGTTTTTCTTCGAGATTTTCTATTTCTTCCTCAAAGTGTTCGAGAATCAAAAAATAGTTGTCAACCACAGCATCCATCAGGCTGTATGCAAGAAGGTCCACACCGTTTTTTCTCAGTCGCGAAGAAGGGTTTTTGAGCCTTTCATGGACAGGCTCAAAAACATCTTCTTCCCTCTCCTGAAAAGTGAGGATATAATTGGAACCAATGATGATATTTACCTGATCTATAATCATCTTTTCTTTTATTTCATTAAGAAGAATCATTTTCAGAACAATATAAATATACTTCTCATAATCCTCCATTTTCGGGCGCTGTCCGGTGTTCAGCACATCTTCCAGGGTAAGAGGATGAACCCCAAAGTAGCTGCCAAGTTTTTCTATTACTTCAACCCGATCTAGTCCGTCCACATTTATCCACAGGTTCATGTCCGGCTGGTCTTTGAGGGACTGACATTCTTCTATGGTTTGAAGCTCTTTTTCAATCAGTTTCTCACTATTGTATATCCAGGCTCTGATTACGATTTTCTCTGCCTTTTTTTCTCCCACATGGACAAGAGTTCCGGGGGCAAGACCGACATTTGATTTCTTCTCTCTGAAAGTCTTCGGTTTCACGGTTCTGCCTCACTCCATAATAAAATTAAACACTTTATTATATTGGAGCTTCAGTGATTTAAGCCTGTGCATATCATTTATCCGAATAAATTATTAAAAATTTAATCAGATTTGATATTTTTTCAATATAATTCGACTCTGAATAACGATTAGTTTTTATATTTATGTATAACGATTTCTATTGTCAGGTTAATATAATATTATATTGAATATATTATTCGGTCTTCCAAAAACAGGGGAATTTGGAAAGGACGCCAATAATAATGCTGAATATAGGGGTGATTTATACAGTTCAAACAGAAATTATGGATAGTCTATACAACATGTTTTATAAGTTCATAATATTTATTCCAACATTAGTAGGCATACTTTTTCTTCTAGTTATGGGAATAGTATTGGGAAAATCTCTTGGAAAGATCGGGGCAAAGATACTGGAAAAATAGGCCTTGATTATCTGCTTGACAAAAACGGAGATAAGTGGAATTCTAAGAAGAGCACAGATGAGTACAATCGGCTTTTTTGATGCTGTGATCCACTGCTTCATTTACATCATTTTCAGCAAAATACACCTTTTTCAGGATAATAGCGGAGCTCAATGGAGCGCAGCTAGAATAAGCAACCATAAAATTCAGTTTATTCTTTTTAATTGAGCCGACCTGCCGTAGAAGTCATCAAAAAAATAGAAAGGGGATCTCCCCTTCAGATAACGTAGGACTTGAGAGGTGGAAAGCCGTTAAAACATATAGAACTATAACTTTGGGTATACGCTCCGGTTGTGAAGAAATATACACGGTTGCCTTCTCTCATTGTGTGAGGGAAGGAATATTTATGGTGCTCGTAAAGAATATCCACGCTGTCACAGGTGGGACCTGCAAGGATGACTTCTTCTGCATAGCCTTTCTTATCACAGAAAATTGGATATTTAATGGACTCGTCAAGGGTTTCGATAAGACCGCCAAACTTCCCTATATCTAGATAGACCCATTTGTACTGGTTGAACCTGGCTTTTTTGGAGATCATAACGACTTCACTTACGATTATGCCGGCGTCGGCGACCAGAGACCTCCCTGGTTCGATAATAATTTCAGGAAACTCTTCCCCAAAGTCCTCATGTAAAAAACGGCTAATTTCCCGAGCATAGGTCTCAAGTTCCTGAGCTCTATATTGATATTTTGCAGGAAAGCCTCCACCAAGGTTGATCATTTTAAGCTTGATTCCCTTTTCGGCTACTGCTTCAAAAAGGTATTTGCACTTTGAGATTGCGTTGTCCCACTGTCCTATATCCCTTTGCTGGGAACCTACATGGAAAGAAAGTCCATAAGGTTCAAGCCCTAGCTTTGCAGCTTTTAAAATCAATTTGTATATCAGATCAGGATGGGCACCAAATTTTCTGGAAAGCGGCCAGTCCGCACCATCACTTTCTGTTAGGATCCTGAAAAAGACTCTGGAGCCCGGAGCTCTTCTGGCCAACTTCTTTAAATCACTTTCGGAATCCGTAACAAAGAGCCTAACTCCCTTTTCATAGGCATAAGCGATGTCTTTTTCTTTTTTGATTGTATTCCCGTAACTTATCCTTTCAGGTTCCACCCCGAGCCTTAACAGTTGATCAAGCTCGTAGACAGTTGCTATATCAAAATTGGAACCTTTTTCCTTCAGGGCAAGCACTACCTTGTCCATAGGATTGGCCTTAACAGCATAGTGAATTTTTGCAAAAGGTATGTGCTCTACCAGCTCGTCGTAGCCTCGTTCTATCTTCTGAAGGTCAACGATCAAAAACGGTGTTTCTTTATCCCGCGAGAATTTCTTAATTTTGTTAAATTCCTCTTTTGAAAGATAATCTTCCAGCGGGAATTCATAAGGCTTTTTTCTCATATTTACTCCCTTTTTTAACCTGTTTGACTTGTAAGCAAAACTGACAATAATTATGATTTATATTCAGGCAACTCTATTTATAAATTTTTAAAATGTAATTGATTTATTTTAGTTGGGGAATTTATAATTAATAATATAGATAAACCCTAAGATAAAACGAATTAAATAGGATTTTAGGTATATAAAACTAATTCTTGTTGAATATCCAGACTCAAAAACTACCAAAATCCAAAAATATTCAATATAAATCATCGTATTTTTTAAAAAAGGATATTTAAGCTTTTTTATCTAATTAAAACTACATATAACCTTTTTTATTTTATTAAAATGATTCAAAGCCGAGATTTTATCATAAAACAACCCAAAAATTTAGATCTGTCCTGAAAAAATACAGGTACAATTTAAACATAAAAAAGGTCTTTACTTGAGAAAATAAGCGGAAAACAGTCTTTAAATGGATAAATATAAAATTTAGCAATATTCACCCTTAAATATCTTAAAAGTCAAAATAAGAACTCATTTTTCTTTAGCTTATTTGCTCAGGCCCCGACAAACTTAATAATTATTTTTGATAATATACAGGATTAACGGCAAGAAAACTGAAGTGGGAATAACTCACTTTAAAAAATCAAAGTCTCAGCGGGCTTTTCTGGATCTTCCCATCAAACTGAATATCAGAATTATATGAAACAAACCCACATACCCTTTTTTGATATGTATCATATGCAAATATTTAAAAATGAAAAACATTATATAGAGAGTAATGAGGTATCTCTTTCCTATCAGGCAAGAATTCACAAAATTATGATTAATACGGTAACCATTAAAACATGAATAATATTGGTATTGGAATGAGGCTTTGAGTAGTCGATTATTTTTATCAAAATGAAGGGAATAATTATGAAAACATCATCTGTAGAACTGAATCCGAATAAACTGGTACAGTACCTTAAAAAGCCAGCAAGTGAATTCACCAAAGAAGATATTATAAGATTCATTAAAGAAAATGGAATTAAGATGCTCAACTTCCGCTACGTAGGGGGGGACGGAAGGCTCAAAGCCCTCAACTTCGTCATCAGGAACGAAGAACACCTTGATACCTTGCTCTCCACAGGAGAAAGAGTGGATGGGTCAAGTATTTTCAAGTACATCGAAGCCTACTCAAGCGACCTTTACGTAGTCCCGAAATACCGCACTGCTTTTGTAAACCCGTTTGAGGATATCCCAACCCTTGACTTACTCTGTTCATACTTCGACAAGGACGGGGCCCCCCTTGCAAGCTCACCTGAGAATATCATGAAGAAGGCCCACCAGGTCCTGAAGGATGAGACAGGATACGAGCTCAATGTAATGGCAGAACTCGAATACTACGTCATCTGCGACAAGGACCTGATTGACATTGACTACCCAGCTGTTGACCAGAAAGGTTACCATGAGTCA
This sequence comes from Methanobacteriota archaeon, assembly GCA_030054735.1. Lineage (GTDB taxonomy): Archaea > Halobacteriota > Methanosarcinia > Methanosarcinales > Methanosarcinaceae > Methanosarcina. Next base: position 14,269 of record JASGVX010000121.1, read on the forward strand.
GGCCCCTTCACCAAGTTCGAGCAGCTCAGGAAAGACGCAATGATGGCCATCTCCGAAGCAGGTGGAGCTATTAAGTACGGCCACTCCGAAGTCGGAAACTTCACCGATGACAAATACTACTACGAGCAGAACGAAATCGAGTTCGAAACCACAAACGTCGAGGACGCTGCTGACCACCTGATTGTTGGGAAGTGGATGCTCAGGATGATTGCCGCCCAGTACGGTGTCACTGTCAGCTACGCTCCAAAGATCGCTGTTGGAAAGGCAGGCAGCGGGCTACACATCCACATGAAGCTCATGAAGGATGGAAAGAGCGCAACAGTCGAGAACGGAAAGCTCAGCGATGCAGCCAGAAAGGCAATCGTCGGCTGCCTTGAAGTTGCTTCAGGAATCACTGCCTTTGGAAACAGAATCCCTATTTCCTACCTGCGTCTTGTTCCTCACCAGGAAGCACCAACCAACATATGCTGGGGAGATAGGAACCGCTCTTCCCTTATACGCGTCCCCCTCGGCTGGTCCGGTGACGCAAGCAAGATGATCGCCATCGCAAACCCGAAATACGCAGAAGAACTTAAGGACTACTCGAGCAAGCAGACCTACGAGTTCCGTGCAGCTGACGGTTCTGCAGATATTTACCTCCTCATTGCAGGGCTCTGTGTCGGTACCCGCCACGGCCTAGAGATGGACAACTCCCTTGAGCTTTCCAAGAAGCTCTACGTCTCTGTGAACATCTTCAAGGAAGAGCACAAAGCCAGGCTTTCCGATCTCGAGCGCCTGCCTGCATCCTGCTACGAGTCTGCTCAGGCCCTGAAGAAACAGAAAGATATCTTCATGCAGTCAGATGTCTTCACTGAAGGAATGCTCGATGGCATTATCAGCGGCCTTGAAGCCTTCAATGACTACCAGCTGAGCGATAAACTCTATGGAAAGAACGAAGAAATCAGGAAACTTGTGGATACTTACGTCCACGTCGCCTGATATTGACGCTACATGTTTAAAAACAAGCTTTCTTTTCTTTTTTCCTTCCTGAAAAAGAGCAGAGGCTCTTCTCCTGCAGGTCAGGATCCCTGTAAAAAACGATTTTTGATTGATAAGAGCTTTGTGTGCGAGCTGGCGAAAAATAACCCTGTTTCTGTTTACAGTTTTGAATTTCGTGGTGATACTGGGTTCCATGATGCAGGTTATGCATGAATAAGTAAAGTAGCATATCCGTCCCGAATAAATAGGAAGAGTCAAACAGGCAAATCAGAAATTTTTTACTCAGAGCCGGAGTTTTGGGGTTGGTTTTATCTATCTTTACGAATTTTAAAGTCAATTGTTTCTAAACAAAATGCTTTCTGGACGAAATTGTTTCTGAACAAAAGTCCAGAATAAATTAGGACAAATTCGAAGAAAACCGGACTGATCCGACAATGACTGATAGAATGCTAGAAAATGTAAATAATTCAAAAATAACTATCATCTGTTCTGCTCCTGACCTTGCCAGCCAGAATATCAAAACTCATCTTTTGAACCTGAGGGAATGGAAAAGCCTGAAACTCCCGCCTGAATCCGGATTTTCAGCAGCACGAGAATCTGCGGATGGAATATTCAGGCTTGTAGATATTGAAGAAATGCATGTTTTTCAGGATGGACTTGATAAGAAACTCGAAGCTGCAGGACTGCCAGCTTCTCTTATAATTTTTGCATCCAAACACAGGGGTAAAGAGGAAATCAATTCCCTTACAGTCCATTGCACTGGAAACTCCTCTGGTGAAGCAAGGCTTGGAGGGCGCCCGAAATCCCTTGCTGTTGCCTCTCCGGCAGCTATGAAATCAATACTTAAGGAAATGAAGAGGCTTGTCGAGGAAAAAGGAATGAAGTACGATGTAACCCTTGAAGTTACCCATCACGGCCCGAGCGAACTCTCGGTAGCTTCTGTCTATACCGAAATTGGCAGCACAGAAATCCAGTGGAAAGACCCTGAAGCCGGAGAGGTTGCTGCAAAAGCCATCCTTGCAGTTTCACTTGAAAAAGTGCCTGTAGCTCTAGGCTTTGGAGGCGGGCACTATGCCATTCGCCAGACAGGGCTTTTGTTTGAGACCGGCATATCTTTCGGACACAATTTCCCCAAGTACCAGCTTGAATTCGTGGATGAAGATATTGTCCGGCAGGCGGTTGAGAAATCAAATGCTGAGTTTGCTTACTTTGACCGGAAGTCCATGAGAAGTGAAGAAAGAAATCGGATATCAGAAATTCTCGAGAAGCTCGGGCTAAACGTCTTAAAAGAATCGGAAATCCGGGAAAAGTACGGGCATGAGAATTAATCAGGAAATCAAGAGGGTTATTTTTTATAGGTAGAATTCATGTCTTGCAGAGTTTTTTGAAGGTTACTAAAGTTAGAGCCTATTGATTCATTATTAGAATTGATGTCTTCAAGAGTAGAGTTTAGAGCCTCAACCCCGAAGCTTATCATTCCTCTGCTCATGTTCAGTCCTTCCTTACTCTTGTTTATTGATTCAAAGGCAAGGCTCAGATTCTCGCTTGAGTTTAGCAATTCTGCATTTGAATCAACAACCCTTAGAACCTTTTCTAAAGATTCCAGCATGGAACCCATAAAATCCAGTATTCCGATTATCTCCTGTAAAAAGTTATTCAGGGGAAGAAGGATAGAATTTATAATTTCAGAAAGGGAGTTTACACTATCTGCAGCTGCTTGCGGCATATCTGATGCAGAGAGGTTTTTTTCTGTCTCCCCTTCAGCGCCCTGTACAGCCAGTGCAGGTTTGAATGCTACTGAAATTAAGAGACAAATTATGATCAGATGCAAAAGTCCTTTTTTCATAAACATCCTCACTGAAACCAAAATTACCGATATGAAATTCATATACTGGCATGAAAACTACATACAGTAATAGTGCCACTTATTAATGAGTTAAAATTCACTGTAATCCCCAAAATTATACTACAGCAAACAGTGTAATATAAATCATCAATCTATATAAATATATTCATACTGCTATTTGTACTGCTATTCATTAAGGTTTTTCTGATCATTTGCTTTGCAGGCAAAGATTTAAATCAAATGATTCAGTTGTATCGCATGTTTCATTTTCGGGATTAGGTCCCGTTGGGATGTGGTCCTGCAGGCAGGGCTGAACCGTGAAACATAAGTGAAACCGGTGTTTAAATTGGTAAAATCTTTTTATGAATACGTACGCGATGCATGGAAAAACCCTGATGAGACTTATGTGAACGAACTCCGCTGGGAACGCTTACAGGTCTGGAGAAAGCAGGGGTCCGTGACAAGAATTGAAAGGCCCACAAGAATCGACAAAGCACGCTCCCTTGGATACAAAGCCAAGCAGGGCATTATTGTTGCCAGGGTTAAGGTACGCCGCGGAGGGCTTGGTAAAACAAGGTTCAACCGTGGAAGAAGGACCCAGAAGATGGGAAAGAATAAGCTTACAGGCGGGATGAGCATTCAGAGGATCGCTGAAGTCCGTGCTGACCGCAAATACCCAAACCTTGAGGTCCTTAACTCTTACTGGGTTGGGGAAGACGGAAAGAACAAGTGGTTTGAAGTTATCCTTGTAGACCCGCACCACCCTGTAATAAAGAGTGACAAGAACCTGAACTGGGTCTGCGACCCGTCCATCAGGGGCAGAGCCAATAGGGGTAAGACCAGTGCAGGTCGGAAAGGCCGAGGCATGACTACACGCGGGAAGGGTACTGAAAAGACCAGGCCTAGCATCCGTGTACACAAGAGTCGAGGCAAGTGATTTACCACATAAAAATGCGTGTGATCGCACATGCAACCGAAGACAGTTCCAGAGTCCGTAAGGCTCTGGATTTTTTTTTATCCGGTGCCGGTGTAAAGGACTGGGACAAACTCATAGACGAGATCCAGGCTGAAGGGCACCATGGAAATCCGATTACTATCCTTAGCGTGCAGCTTAAAAAGAAGGCAGAATGCCTTAACTTTGCCCTTTTTGTCAGGGGAAACTTTTCTGAAGAAGATGTGGACATGCTCAGGGAAGAAATGCCTGAAAGGCTGGACGATGATATGGTCTTTCACCTCCGCTTCGACAAGCAGGCCGCATACCTGCAGCAGGTAAAACTGACTAACTCCTCGGATGCTATCATTGCAAAGGTCAAGATCGAGACCTATCCGAAGAACAGGGAAAAAGCCGGAGCCATAGTGGAGGAATTATTTGGGTAAACCTAAATTTTATGACTTTTGCGTTCATGCAGCTCCGGATGGGGATAGTACTATTGAGGAACTCGTATCCCTTGCACAGCATTTCGGGTACAGCGGGATTGTCCTTGCCGAGTATTCCGACAAACTCCCTGGTAAGAAAGCGGCGCTGCCTTTGATTGAGGGTTTTGAGGTTTTCAGGGGAATTGAGCTTGTGGAAGAAACCCCTTCAAAACTGCACGGTTTGATTGGAAAGTTCAGGAACTCAACAGATGTCCTGATCGTGCATGGGGGGTCTGAAGCAATCAACAGGGCTGCACTTGAAAATCCAAGAGTAGATATTCTTAATCATCCGGCTTTTGAGAAAAGCAGCGGATTAAACCAGGTGCTGGCAAAAGCAGCTGCAGATAATGGGGTTGCAATAGGAATTACTCTCAGGTCCCTTCTCCATTCCCGGGGTTCAAGGCGTATCCGCATGCTATCTGACCTTAGAGCAAACCTTGAACTTGCCAGAAAATACGAGGTTCCTCTAGTACTGTGCAGCGATGCCATGTCTTGCTTTGACCTGCGCGCACCTATGGAAATTCTTGCTTTTGCTGAGGTCTGCGGGTTTGAAGAAGACGAGGCTCTTGATGCCATAAGCACTGTTCCGGAAAGAATTCTAAAAAAGAACCGACCTGGTCCTGGGTATATAAGGGAAGGCGTTGAAGTACTCGAAGGAGAGGATATCTTTTGAAAAGACTGCTTCCTTCACTCCGCGCTAAAAAGCGCTACCTTGCTTTTGAACTCATCTCGGAAGAACCTGCAAGCAGAAGTGACATTGTTAAAGAAGTTATCTCTTCTGCGTCTTCACTGCTTGGAGACGTTACAACGAGCAACTGTGACATTAAGGTTCTTGGATTTGAAAAAGGAAAAGGAATTATTCAGTGCTCTCACACAAAAGTTAAGGAAACGAGAGCCTCTATGGCTGCTCTAACTAGGATTAATGGAAAAAGGGCAACACTTCATGTTCTTGGGACTTCCGGTACTGTTAAAGGAGCTACGGAGAAGTTTCTGCAGAATTAAAGTGAATTCAGCTCTTGAATCCCGTAATCAGGTTTTTGAAGGCTGTTTCCGGATTCAGAATAGTTGAAATTTGAGTCCTGGAAAGCTTGACATGAAACCTGAAAAAGTCAGGTTTTAATAAGTCAGGTTTTAATAAGTCAGGTTTTAAATCCGGGTAATTAGAGTTCCCGGTTTAGTGTTTGCTATTTCTAGACTATAGATTGGGTTAAGACACTGACTGATGTAAGTGAGGCTGTGAATCCGCATTTTCTGCATTAGTAAAAGTTGTTTGAGCCAATTACCTGTTTTTTAAGGGGTGTACAGCATATGACACATTTTGAAGGCAGGTCAAACATATCTCTTCCTACTCCAGAATCCTCTTCTCACTCCAGAATCCTCTTCTCACTCCAGAATCATAAGCGATTCAAGTCTTGCAGTTTCTTTTCTTGTCCAGTACCCGCAAACAGTACAGTATTGAAATCCTCTGAAAAGATCATTTTCAAGTTTTGAATGACATTCTGGACATCTTTTCAAAAAAAGCATATGGTCTGGTTTTTTTTTGTCTTCAGCAATTAGTTTTCCGGCTGTTTTCTGCATGGTCAACCTCTTATATTTGTTTTAACAGATAGTTCATATATTTATTTATCTTATATGTAGATTTCTGGGCCAGATAATAATTTAAACGAATATATAGTAATATTAGTAAATATGTACTTATATTCATAAAAAGCCGCTAATAAACCTCTTTATACAATCACTGGCTGAAATGTTTGCTATTTTACAATAAGCAAGTCGGTAGATTCTCCTGAAAAGCTTTAGTGCCTTCCTAGCTCTTTTTCGCTTCCAGAACTTTAAGGCAATTTTCATCATAGAGTCAGGATTAAGGGAAATAGAATCAATTTTCTCTTTTATCAGGAATTCTGCAATCTCGTGAAAATCACTCAGAGCCTGACCGCAGATCTCCTGTGTCTTCCATTACGTTTTGCTCCCTGCAATGCCATTTACACAATTTTCATAACTCCAGGGTCCCGCTTTTCGATTTTTGCAGCAAACAGTTCCGAGTCACGGTTAACCCCAATGGCCAGTTGAGTAAGGTCGTTTGAGCCTATGGAGAAGCCGTCAGTGAATTTGCTGAACTCCTCAACAAGCAGGACATTATTGGGAATCTCAGACATGACACTCTGAAGCCCGTTTTCTCCTCGCATGAGTCCGTTTTTTCCATTCCGGCAATGACTCTTCTTGCTTCCTCAACAGTTTTGCGGAAGGGGGTCATAAGAATAAGGTTTGTAAGGCCCATTTCACCCTTTGCCTTTTTCATAGACCTGTAATTTGTTTTTACCTCCAGGCATATTCCCAAATTTCCTCATAATATTTAGTATAAACTTAATAAGTATTACAATACATTTAAAGTTTAGTAGTGTTATTATGGAATTTTCCAAAAGCAAATTGTATGAGCTCCAGAACAAAAATACTTCAGAAATTAGTAAGATAACCCGTAGTAATTAAGTCCTTATGAAAGAAATCAGTTTGCCTGTGTTGAAAAAATTATGTTAGGACTTACGCAGTTGAACTGAAAACCATAAGCGGAAAAGACTTGACCGTATAAATCTGACTAATGTTGACGAGCCCGCATGTGCCTGATTTTACTCCCCAACTGCGCAAGTCCTATATGTTTAAGTTCGGTGTAAAGTGAAAAAACAGAAAAACTTGGGTCTGGATATCTCAATGTCGGTTTGGTTTCCCCCATTTTGGCCGGTTTAAATTTCCGGTCATGTCCCTAAATTATAGATCAATTCTGGAAAAGCGAGTACATCCCATGTATTCAATGAATGTATTAAGAGATTCTAATGCATTTGATTTTCAATGATTTAGACCCACGACCAAATTAATTATGAACAAGGAAAAGCCTGAAAAATGCAGGTAGCATGATAATGTCTGGAAGTATGATGATGTCAATACACCGTAGAGTATTAAACCCGGAGGAATAAGTAATTCGCATTCAAATACATTATTAATAAAGACATATGGTTATATCTGAAATTCACATGGTTATATCTGAAATTCATATGGTTATGTCTAGAACATTATTAGTTTAATAATATAATCTTAAACTAATTAACTAAAATTAGAGAGTTAAACTAAGAACTGATGCATTGATGTAATATTATACATTAAAAATATTATATATGATGACAGTATATTATAAATTGCGTTCTCATCTCAGAACACCCCACTAACAAACACCTACTCAAAACCTACTCCATAGTAAAGAGATGAACTAAATCTCTCAACCCACAAATACTCAAACCTCTTCCCAAACTAAAAATATCTTAGTAACATTAGGAATTTCCAGATATATTCAGATGGGGACGCAACCTTTTTCAAATTAAATTCATCTAAGAGTTTTTGATGTTTCTTTTTAGTTTTAGCAAAGATTTCTAGAAGTACAGTTTGTTCAGCGAATTTGATTAATGAAAGCAGGTATGCCATGTGTTTTTCCTGTTTCCACATCATACTTTTATTTTCGCAAGATAGCGAAAAACTCTGTTAGAAATCCATTTGATCTTACCCAGTTGAAACCTGGTAAGGTTAACAAAGGATTGCTGAGAGCAATTCGATCCATTCATTTTACAATTTAAGTTACTGCTGAAATTAAGATTGAATGGAGTGAATAAAAATACCTTGTCGAAATATGGAGAAGTAGAATAGCAAGAAAAGCAAAACTGGGATAGAGTATTTCCTTTTTTGTTTCAAAATGACTGCATAACAGGTATTCATTTTCTGGCTAGATTATTTCTACGGTTCGGCTAACTTTTGTGTATTGTTGTTTCTGCATAATATTTTAGGTAGTAGAAGGGGATCTTTTCTGAGGTAGGGGTCCGCAGAATATGTTAGTACACTCCCTTTTATTTCATTCCCATGCGGTGCAGCACTGGCAGAATGCTGTTATCAGTCCATTTCTGCATCAAAATTAGGTTAAATCTTTTTATGCTTCTTCCTCCACAGGTTTTGGAACAATACTAAGAACAAAAGCAATCTGTACCTCAAAGTCTTATAAAAGAAATGGATTATGTAATTTAAATTGTTTTTTAAAAACTCAACTAAATATATTCCTACTGACATTATCAAATTGAACACTTGCAACGTTAGTTATCTGGTAACTATTCAGCCTATCAAAACACTCCTGTTGATATTGATTATAATGAATACGAGGAAACCGAGAATTAACTTATGAACAATGAAAAAAATGCAGTCAATCACCAGCAGTCAAAGAAAATCAAATTAGAGAAATTTGTCTCTTGGATATTAATAAGATGGCTATTGATATTGTTTTATATGGGCTGAATAGTTACGTTATCTGATCATATAGTATTATATCAGTAGTAATACATTATATCAATAGACTAATGTTTGTATAAGTAAAATCATATTACATGTTGAAAATATTAAATACAGTTAGCACATAGTATAATTTGCGTTCTCATCAAGCCCTAACTAGGAAAGACCTATTCCAAAAGACCTACTTCAACATCCACTCCGAAAAACTACTCTATAAGTAAAGAGATATACAAAACTCACAGCCTATGAGTCAAGTACCTCAAACCTCTCAAAAACAAAAGCATCTCTTGTAAGTATTCGGAATTTTCGGGGTTAGGGTGGGAACGCAACATTTTTTAAATAATTAATAATGCAAGCTGTCTCAAAACTTAAACCATTTCTACAATTGGATAATGAGAACCGTTAACTTTAAAGACATGACCACCTAAAACAGAGAAATTTAGATGTGAATTAACCTTATAGTAGAAAAAATTGGCATAATTGTAGAATTAACTTTAGTTTTGAGACAGCTTGAAGATTACGGGTTTCTGACCCAAATGTATTATCAGGTATAGTTTTGAGACAACCTGATTACTGAAGTTCCTAAGAAAGTAAATCACGGATAAACACAGATGAATACAGATGGTTTTGATTCCTGATCATCCGTGTGAATCCTCCGTATTTTGTTTCGGCACCCGAGTTTCGGCACCCGAGTTTCGGCACCCGAATTTCGCATCGGGAGCACGAGGTCTGTTTCGCTTCGCTCAAGCAGACTAATTTATAGATTAAAAATGAGTCTCAATTCCGCCTCGAGAGCCTGCAGACCTTTTGCATCAAGATGAGGACTATTAATTTATAATTTTTACATTTTTCATGGGCCCCCTTTTGATCTCCCCCACAGCAACCTGAGCAAGTTTCAACCTGAGTTCCCAAAATTTAAGCGCATAAATCTAATTTCACTAATCTACTATGTCAGATGATTGTTGTTTTAAATTAGAACCTATTATTCATGCGCTTAAGTTTAAGCGCATAATAGGATATCAGAAGAACCTTATGCGCTTAAAAAGATGGAAGTTAGGTTTCAAGCAAACTCACCTACCAAAAATCCTATATAATCCACAGATAAACACAGATGGACACAGATAGCCTGAATTTCTCGTCATCCGTGTAATCAGTGATAATCTGTGGTTCTTTTATCGAAAACCTATTAACTATCCCTGATTTCCAACTCCATCTGGTCATCCAGTTATCCCCTGGCCAATTTGAAGAGGAGTCGGGCTGTATTGCTCTGCTAAGAGCCCCATGGACCCTAACAAAAAAAGAAGTTTTTCTACATCGAGAGCCTGGACGAGTGTTATGACTCATTTTTTATATTTTCCGCCGGCTCTTTTCCAATATCTACATTAAAAACTGCATCATGATCAAAAAATCAGGCATCTTCATTAAGGTCTTTGATAATTTTCATGACCACTTTTTTGAGAGTTGGAATGTCTTCTTCAATAACAGCCCATACAGAATCAATGTCTACTCCAAAGTAGTTGTGAACCAGCTTATCCTTCATCCCAGCAATTCCTCTCCAGGGAACATGGGGGTATTTTACTCTCAGGGAACTGGACAGGTTTTTAGCAGCTTCACCGATGATCTGAATTTGCCTGATAGTTCCGTCCTGAACAAGGTTATTTGATTGGAAGTCTTTTTCGGAAAGACCCAGTGTGTACGCTTCGATAAAAGAGATGGCTTTCAAGATGTGAATAAGGTATACAGTGTCATCTCTTTTCATTCAGAGATCACTCTGGCTTCTTTTTTTATTCCATCAATCAGGTAAGGACTTATAGATTTTTCAGTAAGCAAATCGACTTTTATGCCCAGATAATCAGAAAGCTCCAGCTCAATATTTACCAGGGTAAGCAAACTCTTCCGCTCGGCAAACTCAACCAAAACATCAATATCACTTCCCGGTTTTTCTTCTCCCCGCACATAAGACCCAAAAATGGCTACTTTTGTGGCTCCAAATTTTTCCAGAAATGATGCAATTTTGCTAAAAAGCTCTTCCTTTTCTTCCATGGTGAGCATGTTGATATATCTCAGTTTGTTCAATTTAAAACTATCCTTGAAAACCCTATACATGAAACTCCGTACCTCCAGGAGGGCAGTATTTTTATGACTTTTCAATAATATTTGCTACTACAATCCTTTTAATCTTCTGAAGCAAGCTGGGGAAGATTCAAGCAAACTCACTACCAAAAATCCTTTATAAATCACGGATAAACACAGATGAATACAGATGGTTTTGATTCCTGATCATCCGTGTGAATCCGCGTCCATCCATGGTTCTTTTATAAAAACCTCTTTAACCATTCCTGATTCCCAACTCTATTTCGTCTTCCTTTCATCCCCTAATATTTTGAAATAGAAACAGGCTAGATTGAAACGCCCGCAGCCCCATGGACCCCTGTATACTATCCCCTTAGCTGATACATACCCTCCCCTTCAGGAAACCCTAACTTTTTTTGACCAATTCCTCAGAGAGTTTTAATCATTTTTATAAAACTCACCGGGACACTGCAAAACTTTCTAACGATATTGAAAAACAGAGAACAAGAATAAAACCTTCTTTTTGAAGGTCGACATTAAAAATCAGAACATTTTTCTTGATGTTGTTTTATACTATCCACTGGCTAGAAATGAGATTGAAAGTTGGTTAACATGTGGCTCAATTATCACCACATATATATATACTGGATCATTTTTTCCTAAAAGTTTAGGATGAGATATTATTAATTGATCATATGTAAACCTAAAAGTTTCGTACAAATACTATGTATTATTTTAAAATCGGCATCAACAAAAATTTTGAAAATCAAATATCCAACTGCCGAAAGGAGCTGATTATGATGCCTCCAATAATAATAGATTCAAGATTATATAAAACTAAGTCAATGAATTGGAGACACGACCCGAAATAAAAAGGAATAATTAATAGAAAGGATTTATCTCCTGAGGATCATGGATCTCAGGCGGTCAGCAGCACTTGCGGATTTGTCTGCAATGCTTCCGATCCTTTCGACAAGCCCCATAAGGTGACAGACTCCTGCTCCTCCTATGGCAGCCTCATGTTCGAAGATCTTTTTTAAGAGAGCGGTCTCAAGCACATCCACGTCATGTTCCAGCTTTTCGACTTCAGGGACGAACTCCAGGGTCTTTTTTATTTCTTCTTTGCTAAAAGAGGTGGCAAGAAGCTTGTAAAGCTTGCCAACAAGCTGGTCATATGTCCTTGCTGTTTTCAGAGAGGTTGCCATGAGTTCCAGAAAGCCTTCCTTGATTTCATCAGGCAGGTTTTGGCAGGGGCGCAGGGTCATCCAGTAGGCTGAAGCCTGGGCAAAGTCAGCTATTGAGTCCTGCTGCTTAAGGAAAGAAAGGAGATCTTTTTTGTTCACTGGCAGCCTGACGGAAGATGGTATACTTGCTCTGATTTTTTGTTTTATTTTATCTGCATCATGTTCAAGTATATCGATTTCTTCAGTACGCTCCTCAAGAAGTGACTGATTACCTGCACAGTAGGCTTCCATTGCTTCAGTGAGCTTTTCAACTGCAAGCACTCCTTTTCTGGCGTGTGCTTCCAGCGGGACAAAGGGAGATTCACTGACTACGTCAAAGACGGAACGAATGTAGCCTTTCATAAAAATATCACCTCGAGACCCACAAAAATCAATGCCGATGTAAGAGCAGCTATGGGGACTGTTGCTATCCAGGAAGAAAAAATCCTCCAGATCACGCCCAGATCAAGGGCTGCAATACCGCCTGCAAGTCCTACACCTATGACAGAACCGACAAGTGTGTGGGTAGTCGAGATTGGAAGGGAACTGTAGCTATGGAGAAGAACCACTGAGGCTGTTGCAAACTCTGCGGAAAAGCCGCGCGTTGGGGTGAGTTCCGTGATTTTGGAACCGATGGTTTCAACCACTTTGTAACCCCAGGTTGCCATTCCTATTACCATGCCGAGGCCTCCCATTATAAGCACCCATACGGAAATTTCGCTTCCCATTATTCCCATAATATTGAGAGCGGCAGCGACAGGACCTACAGCGTTTGCTACATCATTTGACCCGTGCGCAAATGCCATATAACATGCAGTTATGATCTGCAAAGATATGAATTTTTTCTCAACAGATGGCAGGCTGCTTGCTCTGCGCAGGAATAGCTTTCTTATTATAGAAAAAGTAATGTAAGCGATAGCAGCCCCAAGAGCCGGGGATATAAACCAGCTGGCAATGATTTTCGTAAGTTCTCCCCAGTGGATATCAGAATAAGATATTGTTCCGTTATAAGCTGCAATCAGCCCGAAACCAAGTACAGAACCAACAATAGAATGGCTGGTTGAAACGGGAAGGTTGAAAAAAGTCGCAAGAGTTATCCAAAATCCTGCTGCAAGAACTGCAGCTAACATTCCAAATACTACAATATCCGGATGGACACTTCCTATTTTATCAATGGGGACGATGCCTTTTGCAATCGTAGAGGTAACCCGCCCCCCAAAGAAAACTGCACCCAGGAATTCAAACAAAGCGGCAATGATGATGACCTGCTTGAGCGATAGAGCTCCCGTTCCTACCGAAGTCCCCATAGCATTTGCGAGGTCGTTTGCCCCTATGTTCCAGGCCATGTATAAGCCTGCAAGAATAAGTGCTATGACAATTAAATCCATTTTTCCTTACTCCAGTATTAATCCTCTAAAACTGCAATTAAGTGATATGATACCTTAGATCTCTTCCGTTTATGCATGGTTTAAGGAGTCTGTACATGTTTTTCTTAAATCAAGGAATCTTCAAGTATTCCAGACAATTTCATTATATTTTATATTTTCTAAATACTTCTGGTCGCTCTGTGTAATCTATAGGTCTATATATGCCTATTTTCAATATATTCTAATATCTTTTTTCGGGTGTAGAGATCTTTCTGAAGACGCTTGATCTCTATAAAATTTGTTTATTATGTTTGCCTCAGAGCCCGTTTTAAGCTAATTTATCTTTCGTGAAGAAATATTAATGAAATATTATTTTTATAGATGTATGATATTTAGCTGTTTAAAATCTGACTGGACTATTCTTTATCTATATTTGCAGTTTTTATTAATAGTTCCATATTAATTGTTTAATTTTATCAGGTTGGTTTTATCCGGATATCAGAAACTTGAATCTTTTTTTTCGATTCTATTCCTTGCAGGGTTGAACTGTCTCGTCTGCAACGCAAAAAAGTAGAAGACAAGTATATACTGTCACCAGGATAAACTAAATTCTGAACTATCTTCTCTGTCAGAACTGCACAACAAGTTCACAAGCTCTTTATTCGCTTGTCCTGTCCACTAGATACAAATGTACATAAGTTTTGTAATTTGCACTGATTCAAATGCAAATTTCATGAAAATGGGGGTTGAAATATAATCGATTAATTTTGGAAAAATATCATGCCACTGTAATTTTGGAATCAAACCTTGTAGCCGGCTTTCCGAAGATGTCTTTCAATTTTTCATATTTTTTTCTGCTATCGTTTTTTTGAAATACCCCGAGTTAGTTAAAAATGTATTTTCGAAATTTCCCGAATTTTTCGACCTTTTGCCTTCATTGGAATACTTTCTATTTCCATTCATTTTCATTCTGCAATAGAATAAATCATTAAGCAGAGAAGTATTATCATCGTCAGTGCTTTAATTCTGCTTTTGCTCTTGAGATAGACTTTCAATATGCTAAATGTATCACTTTTCAAAAATCTGATTCCTTTTTCCACATTGTCCTGTTTTATAATACTTCAGAATCTCTTCAGGAGAAAGAATGATATCTTTACTCGCAAGAATGAAAAAACCCATTTTCTCAGGCTGTCTCAAAAATCTTATGCGTAAAGACACAGATCCGGCATCCATAGAAAAAAATTATTCGAAACAAGTTTTATGACTTCATGAAGGAAAGAGATCTTTATTTTGTCATGGGAACTCATTTCCGCTTCAAGACCAGGATGATTATTGGGATTTTTTACTTTAAGAAGAAAGATGAGAAGCAGATGGAGCTTTTTGATTTTTAAAATGCTCTCATTTATCTTTTCTTCTCGCCCTTCCCAGTCTCTTTCTTTATCCTCTCTATCAAAACCTCAGTAGTCTCATAATCCTTGCCGAACATACAAAAATTAATTTTAAAGTAAAGATTTATAGCTAGAGTGGAATTCTATTTAATAAACATAGGAATTTTTAATTCGTCTTCTCAACAACTGTGAAAATAGCTAATGAAAATATCTTAGAAAATCATTAAATGGAAATCGTAGAAAATGATTTAATGGAAATATTTTGAAGATAAACACACTTGATAGACGGTAATTGAATGAAAAATCTGAATCACAGACAAAGGGCTCTTCTTTACACCATAGATAAACTCCATGAGAGGGACTTAGCTTCAAGACTCATGATAGTGAAAAGCCTTTTTTTGTCATCTCATGTAGAAAAAATAGACAGAGTAATTAAATTCTATCATTTTTTCCCTCATCACTACGGCCCTTTTTCCAATGTTTGTTATTCTGATATTTCCAGGTTAGAAAAAGAAGGATATATTATCAAAAAGGAAAAAAAGTTTGAATTAAGCGAAATAGGGAAAGAGGCTTTAAAAGGGATTGAGCCAAAGGCAAGTTTAAAAATAAACAGAGTTGTGAAGAAGTTTAATTCCGACAAAGAAATTATGGAATATGTATACAGAAAGTTTCCTGATTATACAATAAAAAGCAAACTACTAGCTTATCAGAATCTGAATAAGCGTGACCCTGGCCTTTTTACTGTAGGATACGAAGGAAGAGATATTGACCTTTTCCTTAATATCTTAATTAAAAACGATATAGATGTTCTTATTGACGTGAGGAAAAACCCTTTCAGCATGAAATTCGATTTCACAAAAAATATCCTTAAAAATTATCTCGAAAACTCAGATATTCAATATCTTCATGTCCCCGAGCTTGGTATAGAAGGGGAAAAAAGAAAAGGCCTTCTCACACTCAAAGATTACGAAAAACTTTTTGAGTACTACGAAAAAACGACAATAAGAGACAATCCCGAGCTTTTAGATAAAATTGCGGAATTAAGCCGGAGCCACCGTGTTGCTCTGATGTGTTTCGAAGCCGATGTAAATATGTGCCATCGTGGAGTTATTGCACGAAATATAGTTCAGAAAGAAAATGTGGAAGTATTAAATATCTGAAACGCATAAAAGCAATCTAAAACTATTATTCTATTTTTTGGAGGTTTTTCCTGCTTGAAACAGGAAACCGAGAAAATTGTGGTTCTGGTGAGGGCTACACCGGAAGAAAGTAAAAGGCATGGCTATCTCGTATGTGTTGCCGGAATAAATGAGAAGGGCGAATTCAGGAGAGTTTATCCTTTCGAATTCAGCTATGGGGAAAAGCTAATCGATTTTAAGAAGAAAGACCGGATAGAAGTTGTCCTGACGGAGCCAGACAACGATCAAAGAAGAGAAAGCAGAAAGCAAATCCGCTACAAGAACCTTCGTTCTCCTGTTGAGGACGAAGAGCTGAGAAATTTACTCCAGTTGAAAGTAAGTTCAATTGAAAAACTAACTGAAGAAAATGCAAGTCTTGGAGTAGTTAAGCCTGAACTTTTAGACGCAAAGATCAAAATAAACAGCACTGAAATATACGACAAGCAGCAGTATTTCAACCTGGTGGGCGACTATCTGGTCGAGAAAAGAGAAAAAGTCAAAATGCCTGTTGAATTGAGATATATTTTCAGGTGCAAAAATGACCCCAGATGCAAAGGACATAAGATAATTCTACTTGACTGGGAACTTAACGAGCTTGCAAGAAATGTTATGCGGACAGATAAAGATCCGACATCCATAGAAAAAAAGATTCGAAGCAAGTTTTATGACTTCATGAAGGAAAGAGATCTTTATTTTGTGATGGGAACTCATTTCCTCTTCAAGACCTGGATGATTATTGGGATTTTTTACTTTAAGAAGGAAGATAAGAAGCAGAAGGAGCTTTTTGATTTTTGAAATGACCCTCACTTATCTTTTCTTCCCCTCCTTCCCTCTCTCTTTCTTTATCCTCTCTATCAAAACCTCCGCCGTCTCATAATCCCTGCCTTCTCTTCTTGCAATCTCAGCCTCTGTTTCTACAAGTTGGCCGGAAAACGCCTTTGTAAGAATGGATTGCCTTAGTTTTTCAGTTTTTTCTCTTGACGCTGAAACTTTAGCTTCAACAGAGTCAGCAAAGGTAAAGAGAGCATCAACACGCCTGACTATTTCTTCCTGTTCTATGATGGGTGGGAGAAAAATTGGCCATTCACGAACAATTTGATTTGTAAGATTGGGCTGTGCTCCTCCCTGACCTGCATCAATTAAATCTTTTCGTTGTTGAAGCAGATAATAAAATAGGAATCGAGTATCAACAATGGTCTTATCTGGAATACAATTCGCACATGCTTGATTTGTTGCAGCATCAATATTTAATATACCGAGCTTTCCAATTGTAGCACCATATAATGCGATAGAAATAGTTCCTGCTGGCAATAACTTGGCAGAGGAATTCTCCAATCCTTTTTTTGTGATTTTTTCTTCAGTATTAGTCACAATGCTATCATTTAAATCCCCACTTTTGACCCAATGGACATCTCCACCAAAGTACTCTTTATTTTTCCTTGAAGGCGTACCTCCAGTACTCCATTTTCCTATTTGGCTGAGTGTTGTATTTTTCCATTCATTTAAAATTTTATTCTCTTTTCTCCACTCCTCAGTTAATCTCCCATCACAAGCAACCGCAAGCACCGATTGCCTGAACTTCTTCAAAATCTCCAGCACCCTGTCAAGCTTCTCATTTGCTGCATCCAGACGGGCGAAAAGTGCTTCAATAGCTGAAACGATGCGGTGCTGTTCGGGGAGTGGAGGGAGGGGAATCTGGATCTCAGCAAGTTGTTTCTTTGGTACTCCTGAAATTGTAGTGCCTCGATTATTATATTTGAAGTCCTTTACAGCCACAGAGAGATAATATAAAACATAATCTGGAAATATCAAACTGGGATTTCCAATCAGAGCCTGCGAATCCTGACTGAAACATAATGGATAACTAGTCAAACAAATTTTTCCTAAACCAACCCTTGTAACGACGATTATGCTATTCTCTGGTACAATATTTGTTGAAGAATTGTCAACGCCCAACTTTGTAACGAACTTTCTAGGTTGAATATCTTTTAAACCGTATATATCTGCACTTGAAATCCATGGAATACTACCATTCCAATACTCTTGATTTTTCGTGGAGGGTGTGCCGCCTCCAACCAGAGTATAAGATTCACCTACAGTAGTCCAAGCCCACCCTTCCGGCAGTTCACTCTTCTGCTGCATACCCGTTCCCCATCATATCAAGAATAGCATTCAACTCAGCAAGCGCCGCTTCAAGCTCATCAATCGCCTCCGCAGCAAGTTCTTCAGGGTCGGGCAGGTCGTCGCTGTCGCTTAAGGAATCGTCCCTGAGCCACTTAAGAGAATCAATCTTGTAGCCGCAGGCTTTGAGTTCGGAGATATGGAAACTGCGCCAGCGCTCTTCCTGAGAGTCCTTTTCATCGCGTTTTGCCCTGCCGTTGGGGTCGGAGCCGAAACACTTTTCAAACTCAGCAAAATGTTCATTTGTAAGCGGGCGGTCTTTTTTCGTAATCTTCGGGACATTGGTCCGGCAGTCGTAGACCCAGGTACGCTCTGTGGGGATGCTTTTCGTGAAAAAAATCACATTGGTTTTCGTGCCCGGAGAATAGGGCGTAAAAGTGCCGTCCGGAAGGCGCAGGACCGTGTGCAGGTCGCAGTCTTCGCAGAGCACCTTGAAAACCTCTCCTGCCTGGTCGGCAAAAAGCACATTATCAGGGACTACAATTGCAGCTCGGCCTCCGGGCTTCAAAATGGTCATAACGTGCTGGATAAAATTGAGCTGCTTATTTGAAGTATCTATAACAAAATCTTCCCTTCCAGGTGACTGGTTTGCACCTTTTGTCCCGAAAGGAGGGTTTGTGAGCACCACATCAAACCTCATCGAATCAGGGACTTCATAAATCGAATCTCCGAGCTTGATTACTGGCTCGATTCCATGAAGGTAGAGGTTCATAAGGGCAAGCCTGCGCGGGCGTTCCACAAGTTCCTGCCCGAAATATGTACTGTAGCGGATTCTTTTTGCAAGGTCGCGGTCTAAAGCTCCGCCTCCCGTTACACTTTTCAGCCACTCAAAAGCGCAGACCAGAAAACCGGCAGTCCCGCATGCAGGGTCCATAATTGAAAAATCGCGCTGCTTTCTGGGGTCAGGTTTTGTGCACCTCACAATCGTCTGGATCACAATCCTTGGCGTAAAATACTGTCCAGCACCTTTCTTTCCTTCACTTGCTGCTTTTTCCAGAAGGCCTTCAAAAGCCATTGCTTTGACATCAATATCAAGGGCTGTCCATTCAGTCTCATCAATAAGGGAAATGATCTTCTTGAGGCTAACAGGGTTATGAAAACGGGAAAGGGCTCCGGCAAAAATATCACCAAGTAGCTCTTCCTGCTTACCAAGTGTCCGAAGCGCATCATTATAATGCTCTGTAAGTTCGGTCCCTGACTTTTCTTTCAGGGACTGCCAGCCGCAGGCCTCAGGAAGTTTAATTTCCTTCTCGTCTGCCATTTTTAAAAAAAGCAGGTATGTAATTTGTTCGATATAATCTCCGTAATCGATACCTTCATGCCGTAAAGTATGGCAAAAACCCCATAACTTCTGTACAATATCACTCATGCTGCAACTGCCCTGTTAAATTCTGAAATCAAAGTAGAAAGCTTGCCTTCAAAAACGCGGTTAGCTTTATCCCAGCCGCCGTAATCGGAAAACACGGGAATGCATTCAAAGTCCTCCTTGTCAATCGAGAGGTTTGCAACCAAATGCGACCTTATGCGCTCAAGCCATAAACGCTGGTCTGCTGTAAAATCTTTTCCCATAGTTACCCGCCCAAAAGCAAGGCTGACACGCTCTTCTGCCGTCAGGAGAGCTTCTTCTTTGCAGGCTGCGTGCTTTATCATCGAAATAATGTCTACAAGTGCCTTATTATATTTCTCTTTGTGTGCCCTCTGCAAATTCTCAATAGTAAACCGCTGCTGGGAAGACTCAAGTTTTTCTTTTAGCTCTCCAAGGACATCCGTGTTCCAGTCCTGAGGGCGGTTAAGAAGAATGCCAATTGCAGCAATCTTCTCAGAATTCTCTTTTACAAAATCAGAAAAAATACTCAGATAATCATCCGGCTTATACTCTTTTCCGGCCGCATCCCTCACTATCCATGTAGATGAAACCACATCCCTGACTGCATAATCCACAAAGAAATCCTTTTTCGGTCTGGGGTAATTCTCAAGCAGGTTCAAAAAGTCAGGATCTCTCAGAATTTCCATAGTTTCTGTAAAATCATCTGAAATCCGCCTTTCAAGAGAGACTGCAAAACGGTTCAGGTCACCTTTTTCCACAAAAGCACTGAACATGTCCCTGGCTTCTCCGCTCATTTCCTTATCGATTCTGTTAAGCCTTTTCGTCAGTACACGCACATTATAAGCCCTGTCCCGGTTATTCCATATATCCTCAATAACCTTCTTTATCGGCTTAACTTCCTTTCTGGGCGGCTCGGCTGTCACACCGGTAACCCCTTTGAAATAATCGATAAGTGTCCCGCCAAAGCAGTCAAAAACAACAAAATGAGACTTTTCCGGGTAATGTTCCCCTTTGCGCGTACCGCGCCCTACCATCTGTTCAAAAAGGATGCGGGACTTCACAGCCCTCAAAAACACAATATACTCAATGTCCGGCACGTCAACTCCAGTAGATAGAAGGTCAACCGTTACTGCAATCCCCGGATTTTTTCTGTTTCTGAACTCCCTGATCCTCTGCAACGGCCGGTCAACTTTGCCTGTAATCTTCTGTACAAACGAATCTCCTCTGCTAAAAATATCCCTTGCCAGATCAACTATCTGGTCAGCATGAGACGAAGAATTTGGAAGGTCCTGAACAGCAAATATCAGTGTCTTTGGAAAGCGCCCATATTTTTCTTCATGCTCGTCAGCATAACGCTTGATCTCCTGAATGATTTTCCTGTTAGAATCAATATTCGTGATTTCTCTTTCTATCTTCTCAGATGAGAATTCACGTTCGTCTTCAAGCATGTCTATTTTGCTTTGCCCTGTTTCGGAATCTATAACCCCTACCATTTCCCCTTCACGAAGAAATATTCCATCCATGCGGACGCTTGACTCCAGTGCAACAATATCATAGTCAACCAGATATCCATCTCTAACAGCCTGTTCATAACCATACTTATAAACGATATCTTTAAAATATGCAGACGTGTGAGCAGCAGGCGTTGCCGTAAGCCCTACTTTTATAGCATCAAAATGGTCAAGCGTGTTTCTCCAGACCGAAACTTCCTGTGCGGAATAACCCCTGTGGCATTCGTCTGCTATTATAAGGTCAAAAGCATGAATTGGAATATCAAGCTGCCCTGCATCTTCATCCTCAGGCTCTTCGCAGCATGAATATTCAGAAGCTTTTCCGAAAAGGTTAATGGTCATCCGCTGAATTGTGGACACATATACAAAACTGTGCTCTGGCTTTGGGTCTCTAAGGTAGGCTTCAGGGATCAAATTTGAATCGAAAATTTCATTTTCATCCATATCGCCTCTTTGAAAGCGCTGGCTGTAAACCTCATATGTTTTATCAAATTTCAGCCCCTGTTCTGTTTCAAATGAAGAAAAAGCCCTGACCGCCTGAGCAGCAAGCGCTCTTCTGTCAACAAGAAAGAGGACTCTTTTTGCAACCCCTGCTTTCATCAAGCGGTAAATAAGATTGACAATCGTAAATGTCTTTCCGGTCCCGGTAGCCATTGCGACCAGCATTGTTCGTTTCCTATCAGCAATAGCCCTCCCTATGGCAGCACAGGCTTCACGCTGATATGGTCTCATTCTTGTATTATCAGGGATATTAAAAAATGCGCTACTTCTATCTTCAAGGTCAAAATTTAACTTTTCAATAAGAGCCTCAGGTGTGTGAAATCCGGATACTGGTCTCGAACGGCTGAGAGCAGGACGTACATCATGGTACCGGATATCTTTTCCGTTAGTGGAATATAAAAAAGGAACCCTGTATCCGTTAAAATTAAAGGGATTATTTGAAAGCCCACATGAATACCTTTCCGCCTGTTTTAAAACACTTTGCGTACCAGACTCTTCTTTCTTTGCCTCAATAATTCCAAGGATTTTTCCTCCTGCACAAAGCGCATAATCTGCAGGCCCATAATCAGTTGGATACTCTCTTATCGCACAATTATTGTAATTTTCTTGTCCTTTTGTCTTATCGTAAGAAACGACATTCCACCCTGCAGCAGCTAGCATCGGATCTATTCGTTTTTTCCGTGTCTCAGATTCATTTAGCTTAACCATTGTGCATCATCATAATTACTGGGCTTTTGTTATTTGATGGGCTTTTGTTATTTGATGGGCTTTTGTTATTGGAATTTAAACTTAATAACAGATCATATTTATTTGTATAAATAAGTTAGAGTTTTTTTTATTGAGATTAATATTACGATAATAATTTATTAAGTGGTAATTTAGGTTAAAATTTTCAGGTTAAAATTTATTCACAGAAAAGACTCTTCTCTAAATCCTGAATGGAAAAAGATGCCATTATAGATTTAATTCCTTCCAGCTCTTGACCCGCCCGACCAAAAAAGACCGCAAAATACCGAAATAGAATTCAACATTTTCACTCCAGTCTTGAGAACCTTAAAATTTCATACATCAAAGCGGGTTTTCTTTTGATTAAATATGATATTTGTAGGGCAAACCTGAAAGGCTACACTATTTATACTATACATAGGCTCGCAGAAAGTGCAATAAGGTTTGGAAAGCTGTGAATTTTCTCATTTTGCCGGTGGTCACCGTCCTGTATAGGGGGTGGAAAGCCCGGAAACGAGAGAGTCTCTTCCTTAAGAGGCCCCAAACAACATAGTTCCAATAAACAGAGTACTGTCGAAATGATCAACGTTTTTAAATAGAGACTCTTCTACGGCTGTGTCATTCCAGAGACCAGATTGACATCAATATTAAAATTGCATTACTTTATTGTTATCTGGTGAATTCCTGATGACTTGGTGTAAACACAATAAAATCATACATAACTTCTCCGTATTGAATGTGTCCACCAAAGTTTTTTTTCCGAAATATTCTGTGTTTTGCGGGTCAACAATACTGATGTTCAAAAGTTCTGTTCTGTCTGTTCACTTGTTGAAAAATAAAAATTACCTTTTCATTTTCTGTGAACATGACACTATTGTCAATATCATTTGACAGCCCTATCAAAACACTTAAAAACTCTTCTCCTCTAATAGATCCTGCTACAAAAACAGAAAGTATCAAAAAATGAAAAAGTAAAGATAAAAGTATTTTTTGATAAAAGTATTTTTAATACATTACAACCTCTTTAAATACATTATAAGTTTCATAAGATATCATACATCACTTCAAATTAATTGTTTTCATACGAATAATCCATGGCGAGTGTTATACATGAAGGAATCTGTTAGAAAAATTGGGCTCTTAGGAGCTGGCCTCTGGGCAATGACTGAAGAAAAAGTAAATGAGCTTGTAAAAGACCTGGTTGATAAAGGGGATATTAGCAAAGAAGAAGGCAAAAAAGCTGTTCAGGACCTTGTTGAAGAGAGTAAAAAACAGAGGGTTGACCTCGAAAAGAAAATTAATGAAAAGATACAGGATGCCATATCAAAGGCAGATTTTTTTACAAGAAAAGATATGCATGAGCTTGAATCAAGATTAGAGATTCTGGAGGATGAGGTCCGGAAAATGAAAAATAAAGAAAAGATGTTCTTCAAATGAGAGCATCTTTTTTATGCCTGGAGCTTCTCCCTTAACTTCATTAATCACTTTAACTTTTTTTTTCTTAGAGTTCTTCAATATCTATCTCTTCTTCAAGGCTTGAATTCACAAGCAGATCTTCAAGGCCTGCAATATTTTCATCAAACTCCTTAACATCTGCTTCTGTAAGCCCCTTATTGGCTGAATTATTTACAGAGGAATTTGAGGATTCAGTGGAATTTGAGGCTGGACCTTCATCTTTCTCATCAGTGTCATTTCCAACGCAACCTGATACTGCAAGCCAGAATACTAAAAATGACATTACAATGAAATGTGTGAATTTTACCATTATTTTCCTCACCTTAACTCTTAAGTTTCTTTCTCAGAGGAATTCCTAGTCAAGTCATCAAGCGTCGTTTACGTAGCTATTTGAGCATTTTCCTGGTTTTCTTCTTCGAGCCTGCACTGCTCTCTAAATGCTTCCAGTTTACCGAAAATTTCTTTCAAAACCTCATTCGCTTCATTTATTTCTTCGAGTGAAATTTGCAGGTATTTGTTTGCATCTTCCAGTTCTTCCGGACTTGCATCTTCTTTCTCGAAGATTTCTTCGGCTGCCTCAGTCATTTTTTCGGCTGAGTCCATAAGTTCATTATAATCAGTAAGTTTTGCTTCGAGTTCTACAGTCTCAATACCAGCTTCCTTCATTGCGTCGATTTCATTTTCAAGACGTTCGGCTATGTCTTCGGATTTGTCCAGTAATTTATCTATCCTCTCACTGGCAGTTTTCCCTGTTTCCGCAACTGCGCTTTGCTTTGCATTATTCAAGGTTCCACATACCGAACTTGCCGCAGTTGCAAGTTCTTCAAGATCTTTGGCGCTTCCAATAACCTGCTTGTCTGCCTCCAGCTGGCTTATCCTGTCCTGGATGGCAGTAATCCTGACTTCTATCCCATTAGCGTTTGACTGCTCAAGGTTATGCTGAACTTTTTCAAGATGAGCTATCATATAGTCAATGCTTGCGTTCAAGTATTCCCTTGAAATTTCCAGGTCTCCTTCATCGTAGTTTCCCGACCTTAGCTGTTTTAGGACTGCAATGAAATTCTTATTAGCCCTTTGATAGTTGTTTTTCTGGATCTTGAGCTGCTCTTTTAACTATGCCCTCTACTGAGCATCTCCTCGAAGCTGTACTTGTTCCAGAATTTTGTTTTCTGATTGATTTCTGCCCTGAGTTTCTCCCCTGACGAGGTCTTTTTTCTGGGGATCTTCAGGCACCTTTTCATTTTTAGCATAATAACCTGCCTCAACCCAATTACCTGCAAGAGCTGCTGGCGACAGGATACTAAAGAGTATAAATATTAAAGTAAGATAAGAAGAATAGTGGATGATTTCCTCTAATTTCATCATATCACTTACTCCAATAAATTAATTAGTTATAATGTTACTGGGGCAGGAAACTATATAAATATATTTTTTATAAGAGTGATAATTAATTGATGGATATGAAATTTAAGGTTTGAAGTTTTTCTCCTCGCTATATAGCGTTTTATAAGCCATTATATTTTAAGAAATATTAAAATTAGAAGCAAAGCTTTTATTCTAAAAATCAATTTTTGTAAAGACTATTTAAAAAAGTAGATAATGATGTAGTTTATCATTTCTTCCTTTTTCACCCATATAATGGATTCTTCCTTTTTCATCCAGATAATGAATTTAAGATGCAAAAAAGTCATCTATGATTCAGGAAGCCGTTAAATCTTTAGATTTATGGTAGTGTCATGGCAATTTAATTTTTATATATTGTATTTGATATTATCCATTCAGATCATAAGGATTCAGAGCTTAATATGTGATCAATAATTAAACATTCTTGACAGTAGTTCACGTAGTATAGGAACATTTTCAACCATTAGACAGGAGTTTAAAATTGTCATGAATGTTGCAGGTGATGGAGGATGAATTAAAGAAAGATAGCTTCAGCCCAACAAGACGCAGAAGAATAACAGAAGATTTTGAGAAGACAAGAGTGAGAAAGAATATTTTTCAAGTTATTTATCTTCCAATCAAATTTATCTAATTTTACTTTTATTTTGTTTTTATCACTTCATGTTTTTATTCCAATTTCATCTCTTATTTTTTTCATCTTTTATTTTTTTTCATCTCTTATTTTTAGTCTCTTATTTTTTTGTCTCTTATTTTTTCATCTCTTCTCACTAATTTCAGTTTCTTTCACCGTTTTTCGCTCACTTTCGCAGCTCTTCAAGTAGTATTTCTTCCTCAACACTTGCATTTTTCAGCAGGTTCTCAAGCTCAGCCAGGTCACCGTCAATTTCCTGAATTTCAGCAGGAGTTAGTCTCGCTCCTGAATCAGGGACTATATTCTCTGCCTCGGTAAGTTCAGGGGCGATTTCCGTCTCCTTTACTTCAGACGTATCATTTCCAACACAGCCGGACCCTGCAAGCCAGAAAATTAAAGTTGATAGTACAAACAGATGAACGAATTTAACCATTTTCTGTCTCCTTAGTTTAAAATCAGTCCACAGAGAAATTCTCAATTTTTTCTCCGGATGACGTTGTTTTTTCCCTTTGGGATAGAATTCATCTTGTTCACAGGAGTACCGTTTTTACATATAAATAATTAGTTAATATAGATAAATATTAATTTGTACTTGTAGTATTATTATGTTTTGTTTTTGTGCTATTTTTTCCATAGATTTCATTATATTTCTTTAAAGTCATGCTCTTTTTTCAGCTCGCTGAAAATTACTTTGAGTATCTGATTCGCCTTGTTCACATTATTCAGAGATTCGCGCAGGTAATTATTTGCCACTTTCAGATTTTCCAGGGTAGCATTTTCATCTTCATAAATAGAATCTGCGGCTACTTTTTTCTCCCGGGCAGCTTTTATATATAAAATATAACTTGCAAGCCTTGTCTGAAGGGCAGCCGTATCAACGCCTTTCTCGTTCAGGCTCCGAATTTCAATATCGAGTTCTTCTGAGAGATTTTCAGACTTGTCAAGGAATTCCCCTATTCTCTTGCTAACAATTTCTCCTGCACCTATCAAACTGGTTTTCTGCGCATTAGCCCATATTTCGCGCAAGGATCTGACCGAATCAATAAGTTCTTTCTGGCTGGAAGCATCTAGAACTTCTGCCTGTTCAGCCTCAAGCAGTTTAATATCCTCTTTTATGGCTACAATTTTCTCTTCAGTTCCATTGCCGCTTGAGTACTGCATGTTGGCATTTACGTTTTTCAGATGGACAATCATATAACTAATAGTGGAATTCAGGTAGAGTTTTGTGGCATCTACAACTTCTCCAGAGTTGGGACTAAGCTTTCCTGCTTGAATTTTCTTTCTCACCTTAAGAAAATCCTCTTTTGCTACCCTATATTCACTCTTCTGCAACTGGAGATCTTCCCGTATCTGTTTTCTTTCAAGCATAAATGCAGAATAGTTACCCTGATCATGTTTTTGGGCTCTGCCCTGTTCATTCACATTTTCAGGACCGGAATTATCAGTGCCACTACTAGCCTTTACACTTTCTTTTCCTTTATTTTCTGAGCCTGTTTCTGAACCTGTAAAACTCTCGCCTGCGTACTGAGCTCCATTTCCATGCTCTGAAGAGCCTTTGGCAGCAAGTGATCCCCCGGGCAGAATACAAAGTATAATTAATATAAATGTGATATAAGCCAGATATCGAACAATTACTGATTTTTTCATCTGACTGCCTCCTGTGGCAAGTTATAACACTGTAATTATGAGATAGGGAAATATAAGTATACTTTTCGGATAAAACTGATTATTAATTATATATAAGCTTCTAAGCTTGATATGATCTTTATTTCCTTGATAAAACTTTAATTTGCCTTCACATATATTCTATTAATTGAAGACTTTAAATAACTTTTACCTATTTCCGCAACAATTGTTCAAAACGTCATTGAAACAAAGTTAGGGTATTATTTAAAATTTATTTATGCTGTCTGGGATTAATAACTTATTTTTGTCCTAAAATCGATAGCATATGAGCGAGAAAATTTCTTAACCAATTCCAATTAACTTGTCTTCTGTCTTTTTGAACTTCTTGCAAGGAGAAGTAAAAGATTTATGCTAAAACCCCATTTAAATCTTTGTGGATTTTAAAAAGCTCTTCAAGGTTGCCTGTGTATTTATAATTCTGATATCTGTTCAGGGAAATTCGCTTGCTGCTACGTTTCACGGGACAATATATGAGTGGTACACCTTCAAACCCCTGAATAACTCAATAGTTGAGGTAAACTCTACTCCACAGCAGTCTTTTGTTGCAACAAATGCCGAATACTCATTTAACCTTACTCCAGGCACGTACAGGATAAGCGCCAAATATATTGAAGAGAACATTGTTATTTATAAAACTGAAGAAAATATTACAATTTTCGATGATGGTGAATATGTTTACGATCTCCTCCTTTTCCCAGTTTATCAGGAGGATCTTCTTAACCAGGAGGACTTTGAAAATATTGACCTGAATATTGGGGAGGGGCAAACTCAATCTCAGGCAAACTCAGAAAATACGATCTTGATATTTGCCTTACTTGTACTTTGTATCCTGCTTCTGGCTGGTCATTTAGTGAAAAAGGACAAAAGAAACCATCCTGAAAAGGCAGCATATTTCCCCGGCAAAACTCAAACAATTAGTGCACCAGAACTATATGCATCAGGACCAGATATATCGGAACCTGAAAATTTCACTTACGCGCCTTACGCGCTTCATAATGTAGAAGAAGATATGTCTGGGACAAAAGCTGTGCGGCAAGGAATGAAGTTGCCAGAAGACTCAAAAATATCCCAGTCTGAAGAGATACCTGATTCGTTGAGCTCCGATTGGCCGGAAACCCCGGAGGGAAGTCTGCCTGACGATCTGAAGGAAGTTATGAACCTGATACGGGCTAGTGGGAATCGAATTACTCAGAGAGAACTCCGGAAAAAGTCTCCTTATTCAGAGTCCAAAGTAAGCCTCATGCTTTCAGATCTCGAAGAGCGCGGATTGATTGAGAAATTCAAAAGAGGCAGAGGAAACATTATCCGAATTCCAGATGAAGAGGTTCTTAAACAGAGAGAATCCATGGAAAAGAAGGAGTAAGGAGGATATTTGCTAGAAAAGGATAGTAATATTAGAAGAAAGTATCACTTTTACCTCTTTTGAAAAACCATAAATAGCAAACTATATAACTGAATTCATCTACTAAGCAGCAGGAAAGGTCAACAAAAATTTAAAAGATCTGGCATAGGTATTTCCATATCCCATCTTGATTCGTTATAACAGAATTGCCTTTTACACAATTTGCCGGATTAATTACTGAATATAAATATTGCATTTTCATTATAAATATTGCATTTTCATTATAAAGATTGCATTTTCATTATATATATTGCATTTTCATTATAAAGATTGCATGCTCATTAAAATTAATATTTCATCACCTGATTCATTTGAATTATTATAAATTGCATGAGGGACACTATGCGAGTTTCCATGGACATTGAATTAAAAGATGTACCCGGGCAGATGCTTTTAGCCCTCCAACCTCTTCCGGAATTCAAAGCTAACCTGATAACGGTTTTACATCACCACCAGAAAAGAACCCCCAGAAAAACAGTACCTGTGCAGCTCGTACTTGAGGTAAAACCTGAGACCATAGGAGCAATAAAAGCAAAGCTTGAGGAAAGCGGGATAAGAGTCGTAAGGGTTGGAGAACAACGTTTCAGAGAAAGCATAAATGTGATTCTTATAGGGCACGTGGTCCACTCAGGGATCCAGGATACGATTGACGAGATTGACAAGACCGGGTTTGCAGAGGTTGTGGAACTCTCACTATCCATGCCGGGCATTAATTTGCTCTCTTCAGCCCTGATCAGAATCGATGCTGAGGGTAAAGAGGACCTGCAAAAGGCACTTGATATCCTGAAAACAGTCTCGGCAAAAAAAGATTTGCTGATGGTGCTTCCAATAGATATCCATGCCTGAAAAACAAGGAGATTTAAAAATATGAAAACAGTGCGCTGTTCTATATTAGGATTTGGTGCAGTCGGACAGGGTGTAGCCGAGGTCCTCCTTATGAAAAAAGAGTATATGAAAAGTATAGGGCTGGAAATACTGGTGGTCGCTGTCGTGGACTCTAAAGGAGCTGCTGTCAATCCCGATGGGGTGGACCTTGCTGACTGCCTTTCTCGCAAAAGAACAAAGGGCACGGTTGGAGTAGAAAAACTCACAGCTGTCGAAGTTATAAAGTCAGTAGACCATGAACTTGTAATTGAGACCACTCCTACAAATATCGTTACTGGAGGAGCGGGGCTTCAGAATATGCTTGCAGCCTTTGAGACCGGTAAAGATGTCATTACCTCCAATAAAGGGCCGCTTACCCTGAAATATAAAGAACTGATGGAAGCTGCAAAAAATTCCGGATCAAAATTCAGGTTCGAAGCTACAGTCGGCGGCTCCATGCCCGTTATCAACCTGGCAAATGAAGTTCTAGCAGGAAACAGGATTAAAAGCATCAAAGGCATTCTGAACGGAACATGCAATTATATTCTTACCAGGATGCTTGAAGAAAGGGCAAGTTATAAAGACATTCTTGCTGAGGCCAAGGAACTCGGAATTGCTGAAAGCGACCCTGCGTATGATGTGGATGGAATTGATACAGCCTGCAAGCTTGTAATTCTTGCCAATGCGATCTTCGGGCTTAATGTAACATACAGGGACGTTGAGGTTACAGGAATCACCAAAATTACGCCTGATGCCCTGGAAATGGCTTATGAAAGAGGGCATGTGATCAAGCTCATAGGTGAGGTCAGCAGGGAAAGAATCCATGTTGCTCCAAGGCTTGTGCCTATAAATCATCCACTTGACGTAAGAGGCACTCTAAATGTAGCTTCTATTGATACCGAACTTGCTGGAGAAATTACGGTTACTGGCAAGGGTGCAGGCCCAATAGAAACAGCAAGCGCAATTCTCAGTGATCTGGTCGCAATTTACGCAAATCAGTAACTGCTGGAAATATCTGCCTTCATATCAGAAGCCAAAAAAATAAAAGAGGCTGTGTGGAGTATGACAAGTTTCAGGGAATTTGCAGAAATATGCCAGGCAATTGAAAAAATATCGAGCACTATAGAAATCACAAATAAAGTTGCTGACCTTCTCAAAAAGGTTGACGTCGAAGAACTGCCCATTGCCACTCATTTTATAATGAGTGAGGTTTTTCCGGCCTGGAGTGGGCAGCAGCTCGGAATTGGCACAAGCCTTCTTTATCTTTCTCTCTCAAAAGCCTCAGGCATGCCTGTACAGAGTATAGAATCTCTTATTCGAACCACAGGAGACATAGGGGATACAGCACTCCTTATCCTGAAAGAAAGAAGGAAGAACCAGGTGACATTTTCTTCTTTTTTTGAGGAGCAGCCTGAGCTCTCTATAACAGAGGTTTACAGGCGTTTCAAGGCGGCATCCGAAGCTTCCGGAAAAGGCTCACAGGACTTTAAGGTCAAAAACCTCCAGTTTCTCTTCACGTCATCAACCCCAAGGGAAGCAAAATACATCTCCAGGCTTGCACTTGAAGAACTCCGAATAGGGGTAGGGGAAGGAGTTGTAAGAGACGCTATTGCAAAAGCTTTCTCAGTCCCGGTAGAGGTTGTGGAACATTCATTCATGGTTACAAACGATCTTGGGATAGTGGCTGCAGCTGCGAAAAAAGGAGGTATAGAAGCCCTCGAGGGCCTTGAGATAGAAATCAACCGCCCGATAAAGATGATGCTTTCGCAGATCAGCCCTGATATAGATGCTGATATAAGGGAGATGAAAGAGGCTGCAATTGAGTGGAAATTCGATGGGGCAAGAGTCCAGGTCCACAAGAGCGGAGATACCGTTACTCTTTTTTCGCGCAAACTCGAAAATGTTACCAATTCTCTACCTGACATTGTTGAAATTGTCCAGAAACATGTAAAGGCTGAGTCAGCAATCCTTGATGGAGAAGCCGTAGCTGTAGATGAGAATGGAAAGCCCAGGGCCTTTCAGGAGATTCTTAAGCGCTTCAGGCGCAAGTACGATGTCAAGGAAAAAGCCCTCGGAATTCCTATACAGCTCAACCTTTTTGACATTATGTACCTGAATGGCAGGACCCTTATAGACCTCCCCCTCATTGAGAGGAGAAAAGCACTTGAGTCCTGTGTGGAAAGTTCTGTTGAGGACTCGAAATCCATCTCTGTGGATAAGCAGGTCATAACTGGAGACCTTGAGATTGTGGAAAAGATCTACAGGGAAGCATTAGAGGCCGGGCATGAAGGAGTTATGGTCAAAAACCCGAACTCTGTTTATTCTCCAGGGAAGCGCGGCAAAAACTGGCTCAAGAAAAAACCCCTTATGGATACCCTTGACCTTGTAATTGTGGGGGCTGAATGGGGCTTTGGGCGCAGGGCAAACCTGATAGGCTCTTATACTGTTGCCTGTTATGACCCTGAGACTCTCCGCTTCCTGCAGGTCGGCAAAGTCGGCACAGGGCTTAGCGACGATCAGTTAAAGGAGCTTACGGAAATACTCTCAGGGCTAATGGAAGGCGGAGAAGCCGGAGGGGTATTTGGAATAAAGCCAAGGATTGTTCTTGAGGTTGCTTTTGAGGAAATCCAGAAAAGTCCCAACTATGATTCAGGTTTTGCACTCCGTTTTCCCCGCTTCATCAGCATCCGGGACGATAAAGACCCTGAAGAAGCTGATACAATCCAGCGGATAGGGCGCGTATACAGCCAGCAGCTGAAAAGACTTTAAATTAGTGTCTTTTTTAAAAGAAATGAAATGTGAAATAAAAAATGTATCTCTTCACATTCGGTGTAAATCACTGGCTTTCAACTCAATGAACTTTTTTCTCTGATGAGTTGAGCCAGAGATGGCATCTCAAATTTATTGCTTACTCTATCACATATGTACTGATATGCACTTACTCCCAGTTTCTTTGCTGTCTGAAC
>JASGVX010000122.1 GCA_030054735.1 Methanobacteriota archaeon
GTTTAGCCCTCATACTCTCCAATAAATGTTCTCTAGGATCTCTTGTTATCGTCCTATTTTCACTCTTAGTACATGCATTTTTAAACACACACAAAGAACAATAGTTACAGACATAATATCGTAAATCAGGTTTACCATTCCTCTTTTGTATTCTTGTAAAGGGAATTTCAAACGCAGCAGGGCAATAATAGCAGTCTTTTTCTTTGTCGTATTTAAAAAGAGATTTCCTGAACTTTCTGGTTTTTCCTTCTTTTTCAACTTTATAGAAGTTGTCTGGAATATAGGCATCAATTCCTTCTTTCTGTAAAAATTTACTGCGGAAAGTGGGATAAGTTCTCTTGGGGTTTCTATACGTTCTTTTAGGGTTTCCATACGTTCTCTAGGGTTTCCTCACGCTCTTTTAAAATTAAAATACCAGGTCCGGATAAGTTAATGTGCCAGACCCTGATAGTTATACTGTGAATAGAAACAGTCTCAACCCCGGCGTCCTGTAACAAGCAGGTTTTGAGCAGAAGAAATAGTGCTCTCAAATTAGTATCTGGTTAATTCAAGGCGCAGGCCAGCTCGAATTTCCATAAATTTTGAGGGGAAAATTTCCTTTATTTTCTCCTTCCGGGCTGTACAATGTCCGGCTGCTATCAATTCCATTTCTTTAAGCCTTTCAAACCTGTCACAATCATGCAGCCCTCCAAGAATTCCTTTTATCTTCCCGTGGCAAAGAGAAGCGTCCATAATAGCATCAATACCAGGGTGAGCACAGCCTGTAAGCACATATGAACCTTTTTCCATACTCAGGACCAGGGACTGTTCTTTTATATTATCTCCCAGTTCTCCCGTGCTCCAGATATTATCAGATATCTCAACAGCTTCCTTCACCTCTATCAGCGAAGCCCTCTTTTTAATTTCCTTTTTTAGATTCTCTGAAAAAGATGCAGGAGCATAAACTGTAATCCCGGGATTTGTGCAAAGGATCTCGGGCAGGCCACCTATATGATCCCAGTGCTGATGGGAAAGGACCAGCTTGCTTATACAGGCTGGATTGATACCTATTTTCTCCATATGTTTCAGAAGGAGAGTTCCATCCCATCCTGTATCAAAAAGAAGGGTTTCTTTGCTGGTTTCAATTAAAGCTGAAAACCCCCAGCTGCCTGTAAAACCCGGACAGGCTTCATTATCGTATAGCACTGTCAAACTGAACATCTGCCTGCCTCATGTTTCTATCAGTTTTTGGTCAGTTTTTCGAAAATAAAACTTATATTTCTGTCATTGTCCGGTAATCCATCATGGTAGAAATCGGGTTTGTTTCTATTTTAACTCCTGTTTCCTCAAGGGCACAGATCCCGTTAATTCCTCCTACTATAGCAACCCCAAACTTTCCGGTTTCAACTGGAGCCCCAAGTAAATATTCGTCAATTTCTCCCATAGTTATGCAGCCTGCAAGACCCACCTTTTCTGCCTTTTTCGTAACCTCAGATACCATATCATAAGCAGAAGAATTTATCTGCCTCATATTGGCAAGGATTTTTCCTTCCCCTTTATCAAGTACTTCAAGGACTGAAGTAGGAGCCCTATTCATAAAAATTTTTATTGGGTCAATAGAAGTCCCGCTGTAAGAAATAAGGTCAAGGAAGCGTGCAGGTTTTTTGTTCTCTAGCAGGAGGATTCCTCCGTAGGTTGGTTCTACGGGAATTCCTGCCTTCAGAAGAATACCGTCAAAAGTTACGCTGCATACGGTTGCTATTCCTATCTTTCCCGGAGGTAGAGGTATTTCAAATGAGTCCTCTTCAAAGATTTTCACTCTCGGGCTTATCATGTAGCCTGCATGAGCCGTATAAGAAATTAAATTGACAACAGTTTCGAAATCGTCTTTGTCAAAATAAGAAATATTTACAACGACATCCCCGGTGTCCGTTTCTGGATTATAGGTGGTTCTGAATGCCATTTCTTCAATTCTGGATATTACAAAACCAAAACGGTCTCCTATGAGGGCGTCATTCATTTCATTTTCCCCAAGATCTGTAAGTGTACGCCCGGCGTATCCGTGTTTGCGTGTAAACCCTCTTTCATCCAGGATCCTGAGGTGGTAACGGACAGCCCGCTCTCCTATATCATAGCCACGGTTGTTCAGTTTGTCGGCTATGGTCCGGGCACCTATGGGCTTGTCACTTTCGTGAATAACCCTCATGATTTCAATGAGTTTTCTTTCTATTTGCGGATCCATCATGTTTATAACACCGTTATACCCTGTATCAATTCCGTAAAGTTTACGATAATAATGGCCAAAAACCACGTACTGAACCTTTTATGGGTGAATCTGACGAATGAATCCAGGTGCTTTCAGTGGGGTTTTAGTAAATAGTTTTCCGGATAGCTTAGTGGGTATTTTTCAGTGAGACCCGGATTAATATAATAATATTTTAATAACATTACCGATTGTTCAATTAATCTAACCGGATTCTTTTTTGCTTTTATAATACTTAATTATAGTAAATCTTTTCATACTTAATGTTTTTTTGTCTTATTCAACTCAATAATAAATGCAGCTGAAAATCATGGAAAAGAGAATTGCTGGACACAAAAGTTCTTTAACAACCTCTTTATAAACTTTTCTTTATTTTACTTTCAATTATTCATATTTATATAAGCTTTACAAACCCTGGTTCTGGAGAGTAAAGCTCTCCTGTTTCCAGAAGTTTTTTCAGAATTGTCTCAAATTTTTCCTCACTTATCCCTTTATACAGAGCTTTTTCACGTAATTCTTCTATCCTCATTTTTCCATCAGAAGCTTTAAGGATCTCACTCATTATTGACTTCTGGTCTTTTTTGGCTGGGATGCCTCCAGAGAAAACTTCAGATTTCGGAAATTGAGCCGCTCTTCCTGCGTTTTTATCTCCAGAGTTTGATCTGTCTTCCTCTGAGAAGGTGTTCAGAGAAAAAGTTTCTTTTCCTTTTCCGGAAAGTCCTGCTTGCAGTCGTGTTCTGAAATTTACAGCTTCGGATAAATCTTCAAAAGAACCGAGCACTCTGAGCTTTCGTGCTTGCAGCAGGACTCCGCAGTGCTGGCATCTAAGAGTCTTTTTTCCTGTTTCTGTTATCTGGGAATGCTGCCTGCATTTAGGGCACACAATCACAACATAACGGTTATCTATTTTTCTCCCAAACTCCATCTTCACTTCCCGTACCTTCTTTGTCTCTTCTGGAAATCTCTTATCACTCTTAAGAGGTCTATTTTTCTTATATCTTTCCAGTTAACGTCCGTAAAAAAAAGTTCTGAATATACAGACTGCCAGACAAGGAAATCCGAAAGTTTCTGCCCGCCCGAACGGATCATTATATCAGGTTCATGTTTCACAAGAAGGTGTGATTCAAGCATTTTTTCATCAACCTCGTCAGGCCTGATGCGTCCTGATTTGACCTCTTCAAGGAGAGTAGTTACAGCTCTCGTGATTTCCCTTCTACCTCCAAAACCAAGTGATATATATACAAAAAAATCTTTGCCCGGACGGCTGTTCTTTACTTCCCCTTCAAGTCCATATATTTTATAACCTGTTTCGGAAGGGAAGTGGATGAAACTTTCTTTCAATCTTTCTCCAAGCGTTGAGACAAGCTCGGCATTCACCTGTTTATCAGCCTTAATGATATCCACATAAATACTCACGAGTTCTACCTTAAGCTTTCTGAATGTGTGGAGCGCGGTCAGAAGTTTTTCAATTCCTTTGGGTTCAAGGAGATCGGTTTCCTTGAGGATAAGAGCCACATGTTTTGGGATCTTTGCAGACGACCTCGTTATTTGCCAGGTCAGGTATCTCTTATAAAGAGGATGAACAAAGGAAAGCATGTCCATTGAGTATTCCTTCTATAAAGCCTTAAATGGTCCGATATTTTATTTTAACAAATTTCATTCATATTATCTCACGCTTCAGTTTTTTCCCATATGGAGTTTTTGGCTCTTTCTTTAGAGGTTACTTTGCAGTAGATACAATCTTGATTACATCACCGTTTTTCAGTTCATGCTTTTCCCCAAGCCTGAGCCTTGTTCTTGCATCCACCGCATACAGAAAACGGTCTCCTATTTCGCTATGAATCTGGTATGCGAGATCATGACATGTAGATCCCCTTTTCATAAGATAAGCATCTGGCAGCATATTCCCCAGTTTGTCAGACCATTTTCCTTCGTCTTCTACAGGATATACCACAATAAGGTCCAGAAGTTCAAAGACTGTCCTGTTTATACACTCCTGAATGCCGGTAGTGCCAAACTGTTTAATTACTTTATGGATGGCTTCAAGCCCTTTTTTCTGGGGTTTTGTGATGTCTTCCGTAAGCAACTCAAAGTCGCTATCTCCCGGTGTATATCTTATTATCCCGCCCTTTGCTGCAGACCTTAAAGCTAGTTCGGCTGCTGCACTCGTAGATATTACTATCCTGTCAAGTTCACTTAGTTTATCCAGATTCTCTCCTGGGGCAATATCAGCCTTATTTGCAGCAATAAGCATGGGTTTGCTCATTTCCCTCATGGTATCACAGAGCCTGACCATATCTTCTTCAGTCCACTTAACATGGTCCATCCTTGCAAGCCCTGTCTCTATTAATGCGGCATTTACATGAGATTCATTTATCCCTGCTCCTGCCAGTTGTCCTGCAATTACTATTTCAAGCTTGAGCCCTTCTGCCTGGATTTTTCTGGAAAGTTTGACCCAGTTCCTCTCAAGAATCCCGTAAAGCCACATTGTAATTTCCCTGTTCAGGAAAGCCACGTCGTCAAGCGGGTCGTGGTCTCCTATATCGACAGGATTGCCTTCAGCGTCTGTCCCACCTGAGGCGTCTACTACGTGAATTATTGCCTGAGCCTGCCTGAGCTCATCCAGAAATGTATTCCCAAGCCCCCTCCCTTTACATGCATCCGGCACAAGCCCTGCAACGTCTATAATGTCAATAGGGACAAGCCTGACTCCGTCCACGCATTTCCCACATGTTTTTTCTTTTTCTTTACACGGGCACTCAGCCCGGACATATGTGACGCCAAGGTTGGCATTTATAGTTGTAAACGGATAATTCGCAATTTCAACATCTGCAAGGGTAGCCGCTTTAAAGAAGGTGGATTTGCCCGCGTTGGGCTTTCCTGCAAGGCCTATGGTCATCGACATAATTTATAAAAAAGAACTTGTTGCATTTAATCTTTATTGATATTGAAGTCATGGAAACAGGTTTTTTTCCTTATTTTTAATAACAAAATTTATATTCTAGAATGTGCTTATGAGTGGTGCTCGCTCGTGTCCCGATAGGGTAGTGGATATCCTTGAGGCCTGCGGAGCCTTAGACCTGAGTTCAAGTCTCAGTCGGGACGTAATTTCTTATTTCTCAGTTATTCTTCTTTGATTATTTGCAGTATGTTCACCTGTATTTTTGCGTCTTATGACTTTTTGTACACTGCCATTCTTTTTACTACTTTTTTACAGGGTCTTTTGATCTGGTCTTCTTCTGATATGTGGTTGATATCTCGTATTAAAGCTCCCAGCAAGACTATTAAGTTTTTTCTATTGTACGCTGGCAAGGGAAACCTTGCGCTAAGGACGAGATAAAACGTGAGATCATATTTGCAGTCATTTAGCATGAAAGTGCTTCCAAGTACTTTCATTTTTTGTGCCTGTTATTCGAAGAATTTCATATACGTTTCATATATGTGGTCTATGTGGACGTCATGTTTGCAATGAACAGTTCGAGCAATATGAGCTGGAACGATTCCTACGGTTACCGGAAAAACGCTGCAAAGAACTTTGTTGCTTCTCTACTCACTGGCGGCCGGGCAGAAGTCGTCGACATTGACTCTTATTCAAGGCTTATCCGTACTCTTACCAGCGACTTCGATGCCCTGAATTCTTCTATAAACAGCCTCGGTGATTCAGGCTGAACGAAGAACGGCGCCTGTATGAGCACCGCAAACAGCCACCTGATCAAATCAGGTGATCCCGAACACGCCTGGATGGTTATTCTGCTTACTGACGGTCAGGGCTCCTAGAGCGATTCCTAGACCCAGCAGGCAACCGCTAAGAACATCACCGCCTATGCAATTGGCCTCTGCAGCGTTGTAAAAGTGCTCTGTTAACCAATATAGCCACAGCACAGGTAGTCAGTATATAATAGAGCCAGCAGACTAATAGAGCCAGCAGACAGCGAGAGCGACGTGATTCCCGACATCACGGAAAGCACAGGTTTGAAAACGATTTTGCTAGCTGGTATTACACCGATTAAACCGGCTCCAAAAATTCTGCTACCAATGAGGACTTTTTCGCTAAATTCTTAACTTTTCGAAAAGATAATGAATCTTAACTAATAAATAAGAACTAAAGGATGGTGAGATTAGTGAAAGGGAGAATTCTTGTTTTACTTCTATTGTTTGTATTTTTGTTTGCCTCAGGATGCGCTGAAGAAGGTGCAGAGACTGAAGCTGAAGAATCCGGTGATTCAGAAGCCTCAGCAGAAACGCAGGACAAAGTTAGTTCAGGACCTGGAGAAATTCATACTATTTATCTTGAGTACTATAATGCGACAACGCAATCAGTATCGCGTTCAGAACTGGATATTTCGGCTGGGGATACAGTTTCCTGGTGGAGCAAAAAAAGGCAGGGAACTTATGTCCTGGTAAGCGAAGAAGGCCTCTTTCCGGATCAGAATTTGGCTTACAGAGTCCCTTATAGCTATACCTTTAACAATCCAGGAACTTACCTCTTCGCTGTAAAAGACATTCCGGAAATGAATGTAACAGTCAGGGTGAGCTGAGATCTTCAGCTCTTCCTTTTTTAATTTTTTTCTGCATGTCGACATTTAATTTTTCATAATTTTTGTTGATGGCGATTTTCGAAAAATTACTGTGGAAAGTGGGAGGAATCAGAAAATAAAGATAAATAAGAAAAGTTGGCCCGCTAAAATTCGAGCTCATAACTCCTGCCGTGTGAAGGCTTGGGAATAAGCGATTCAGGTACTGCGTTTGACGAACCTAATCCAGTAGATAGTTCTTTCTCATTAAATAAGGAATCAAATTACCTGAATACTGTTCCATAAAATAAAAATTCTAGATAAGGCGCAGATTATTAATGCGCCTTACCATTTTTTGACAACACGAATCCTGCAATAATTAATATTAAAACACAGAAATAACCCACATAACTAAACCCTAGATTCGATGCATTACTGCCTGGAATTGATACACTAACATTTTCACATACAGTACCATAAGTTTGAGACTGCGCAGTAATTTTCACAGTGTACGTTTTTCCGGGATAGTCAGTGACTATAAATGAGTCAGTTACTACTCCTACAGGCTTACTTATGTGGTCATTAGTGCCTGAGATCCCAGAAGGCACAAATGTTTTTCCCTCACTCATAGTACCCAGTACAAAAGTCAGGTTACTGGACTGTGATGAGGAATCATAATAGCTTGCGTTAATATAAGCTGCCGTATTGTTTATCTGTTTATATGTACAATTTGTACTGATCGCAGCCTGTATTGCAGGTATTGCAGATTTTTTACCTAAAGGTATTGTTTTACCTGAAGGTATTGTTTCGCCTGAAGGTATTTTTATAGTATATTGGTCCATATCAGGTGTTAATGTAGTGGTATACTTTTGTCCATCTAAATTAATTGTTACAATTTTATATGTAACACCCTGGGTCAAATGGAAATTTGCTCTGCCTGCCCTGTTTGTCCAGGCACAAAAATTCGGTTTTTCATTACCTGGGTCATTATCTGCTGTATATATTTGAACCTCACACCCGTAGATCTTTTCGTTTGAATCAGTAGAAACATATAACTGTACATAGTGCGGTTCAGAATAATCAGGTGCCTGAACCATTTTCAAATTCATTTCTGTGTTTATGCCTGTCATATTTACTGGCAATTCAGGACTGTTAAGATAACCTGTTGCTGAAGCAGTTAAACAGTAAGTGCCTTTTCCATTCACAGTGAACTGGTAAAGCCCGTCAACATCAGTAATTTGAGTGCAATCCCACGTATTATTTGATAATGTTATTACAGCACTCTGAATTGGGTGACCTGTAGTTGCATCCATTAAATATCCATATACACCAGAATAAACCGTAGCCGATTTTTTGCCGCTTACTGTGAAGATACTGGGACTGCTGTATACCCATAAATTATGAACGTCATCATGTGCACCGATTTTTATCGCAAACGGTCCATTGTAGCTTATTGGCAGATTTGCAGATGTTTGTGAAGTGTTAAGGCTATATATTAAGTGAGAAGAATCGAATTTTGATGTGCTGTTATATATATTGATGGAATACATGGTTGCGTTTAAATATGTCCAGCTTATACTTACATATCCGTTAACAGTTGAAATTGTACTCCCATCAGCTGGAAAAGTAAGAGAAGCTGCTGCAGAACCATCGTAAACAGGTAAATTTCCTGTACCATTTTCTGCAACATACCCATAGTCTTTTGTACCTCTGGAGCTTGAATAGGAACTGGTTACAATATTGTCTATAGATGTGATATCCATACCATTAATTCCATTATATTCAGGACTGTTATAAAATATATTATTCGAAACAGTACCTTTGCCTGAACAGGGGCCATCAGCCGGGTCATGATAAATTGTATTTAATTGAAGTGTTGAAAATATATTATTATGAACATTAAGGCCTGTTACATCCCCTCCCATTACTTCTACACCAGCATTACCGGAACCTGCATCAGAGTAGAAAGTATTCCTGTAAATTTGAACGTTTTTCGTATTATGAATTTTAATGCAAGAATTTATAAAAGTGCCCCAGCAATTGTTATACACTGAAATTCCATCACCGCATGACCATGCATCAAAACTGTCATGCCCGGGTTTACACACCGTATTATAAACCTGAACATTGTTAGTATTTTTACTACAGAAAATAAAGTCACCCATACTGTTTTGCATTTTTAAGTCGTGAATGACTGCATTTGAACAATTGCGTAAATAAACTCCTTTTTCATACTCCCTGTACTTGTTGCTTGCCGCATGCATTATGCTTAATGATTCCCAACCGCCGTCAATTAAGAAATTTGAAATCTCAATATCAGAAATGCCTTCACAGCTAATGATATTTTGAGTTGCAAAATTAGAAATGGGGTTGTCACAATAGATTACTGTCGCACCAATCCCATTGCCGTTAAGGGTTACTCCTGATTTCATGATTATGGGTGAACTTATGTGAAACGTGCTTGATGCGAGCTGTACTGTGTCACCCGGATTTGCTGATTGTATGGCAGCGTTAATAACAACCTGGTCGTTTGAGCCTGCAGGGCTAAAGGAAGTTCCTGGGCCTACATAGATAATTGCACATGAGCAATTTGCTGAAAAAAAGCAGATAAATAAAAGAAAAGAAACCAAAATGTTTTTAGTTTTCATGCATACCATAAATAATTCTATGGGATTACTTTCTTATATTTTTTTGTTTCAACTGCTTTTTTATTATCAAAGCTAAAAGACAAATTTCAGAATTTTTTACTAAATAAGGTGAATTCTACCTGATATGATGCACCATTCAACGATTATTTGTTGTCTTTTTCTTGCTCTAAATTTTTCTAAATGTCGATATGCTTTTAGTAGATCAGCCTTTGGGCTATCCACCCTTGCATAAGCTTGAACTCTAATTTCAATTTTAGGAATGTAGATGAAATATGAACCTTTAGAATCCTATTCAAGGTTGTACAACCCAAAGAAAAATCCACCCACTAAGAGGCCCGGCCTCAAAGCAAGAGTTGAAGCATTAGAAACGAAATTCAATAAACACTTATAATCAGAAAAGAAATAAGAACAAAGAGTGGGCCCGCTGAGATTCGAACTCAGGACCTCCGCCGTGTGAAGGCGACGTCATAACCGTCTAGACCACGAGCCCATGAAATTGAATTGAAAACAAATGAGGGTTAAAGCAAGCATAAAATAGAACTTCTTATGTATAAGCTTAACGCTTGTGTGCTTATTTTGGGCTTGCCCGTGCCTGTTATATAATTACTTTTATGTTTCTGCCGCAGGATTTTTCCGTTTTTTGTATATTTTGAGGGTTTTTGAATGATGAAGAACTGTATGCTGGGGTTTTTCAGTTCAGGCTGAAATTTTCAATCTTGTTTCGGGAACTTTCATTCCGGCGATAAAGTAAAAAAGTAAAAAAGTAATAATCTTCCTTACTACATAAATAATTTTATTACATGGTTTTTATGGTAGAAATCCTGAAAATCCTCTTCACAATGCCGTTTTTGCTCTACGCATGTTGCACCGACCTCAAGGAGCGCAGAGTCTCAAATAAGTTATGGAAGTATATGCTTGCGTCGGGTTCAGTCTTTGTGGTCTATGAAGTTTTTACCGGTGGGATTCCTTACATTAAATCTCTTATTCTTTCGAGTGTTATTGTTTTTGTTTCTATTTACATCCTTTTCCATTTTGGGGCCTTTGGAGGCGGAGACGCAAAGGGGCTGATAGTGCTTTCAATCTTATTTCCTCTCTATCCAGTTTTCCAGTACTCAGAAAATGTCTATCCTCTGCTTTGTCTCCCTCCAATAGGGCTTTTTACCTTCACGGTACTGGGAAATGCTCTCCTGGTAACTGTCCTCGTGCCTCTAGTAATGTTTTGCTACAACCTCCTGCACTTCTCGCCTGAAATGCTCAAAAAGCCTTTCTACATGTTTCTAGGGTACAGGACTGAGGTATCCTCTCTGAAAAATAAAGAACATCTGGGCCTGCTAGAAAAAATCGAACTTGACGAAAACGGCGTTGTCACCAGGAAGTTTG
The DNA here is from genome assembly GCA_030054735.1 of Methanobacteriota archaeon. GTDB lineage: Archaea > Halobacteriota > Methanosarcinia > Methanosarcinales > Methanosarcinaceae > Methanosarcina. Next base: position 10,785 of record JASGVX010000122.1, read on the forward strand.
CACGTACAGGGCTTGATTTTAATGCAAATGAGAAACCTGAACTTGGAGAATACGTAAAAAAAGGGCTAATTGAAAAAGAAATCTGGGTTACTCCGGGCCTGCCTTTTATGCTCTCAATTACAGCAGGCTTTATAGCCGCAGTTGTTTATGGGGATTTGATCTTTTATGCAGTTTTTAGCTTTTTCGGGAACTGAACAGAATATATTCTAATAACGAAAGCCTGCGAAAGTTTCAGCTTACCTAACCCGATCTTCCGTTTTCTCATATTTTTTATCTTTTCTGCACCACAAGCAGCCCGTAGAGAATGGTTTCTGGAATCGGGGGGTTATCAGGACTTCCTTTTGCGATCCTTTCTTCAGGATAGCCGAGATTTTCGCAGGTATAAAGTTCAGCTCCTATCCCGAGCTCTTTAAGAACCTCTGCAACCTCGCGTGAACCAAATTCCTCTTCCGGTAACAGGAAGATGTTTCTTCCGTTCTTTAATTCCTGGATCAGTTCAGCTTTTGCAGGCCCAAAATCCCTCCCGTGGGCTGTTATTGCACAGAGGTTCGTCAGGTTTACTTTAGTGCGGGCACAGGCTGCCTGCATTGAAGAGATCCCCGGAATTACTGTATCATTTTCCCCTGCAAATTTCCCGAGCCCGGAAAACATGGGGTCTCCTGTTGATAGGACAACGGCATCACTTGGCAGGAGGTGGAGAGACTTGTAGTCCTTAATAGTTTTTGCTTCGCAGGTAATATATTCCTCTGCGAGCTCAATCGCTCTTTTTGCACCGTAGACCACTGAAGCTTTCTTTATCGCCCTTATCCCTTCTTCCGTAAGCATGCCGGGCCCAACCCCGACTCCTACCACTATCATAGTTTTTTCCCCTCTATCCGGCTTAAATTTCTAAAGTCTCAGTCTCTGGATTTCACTTTAGTCCATTCTTCAGTTCAATTACCACTTTTGCTGTCCATAAGGACAGACCCATCCCTGTCAATTACAACAATTCTTGCACCCTTGCCCTTCTTAACTGCCATTTCAAAGGCTTCTTTCAGGCGTTCGTGCTCTGGAGCTTTTTCAAGCATCTCAACAACGGTTACATACCCGCTGCTTTCAAGCATTTCAGGGTTTCCCCATTTAAGGACAAGGCCGGGAAGCCCGCAGATAACGACATCTCCTGAAGAATAATCGAGCCCTTCTGAGATCCTGCTCCCTACCATAACAACGGTATATTCAGGGAAAAGCATGTGAGAATACTTCATTCCTATCCGCCCTGTGGTCAAAACCACTTTGTCCGTACAGCGGATGAGGTCTCCTTTCATTTCTCCAAGATGGTCATTCCACGGCTCAACAAAACCTGTGCTCCCAAGGACAGAAATTCCGCCTTCAACTCCTATCCTGCTGTTCAGAGTCTCTTTTCCGACTCTTTCCCCTTCAGGAATTGAAATCGTGACTTCAGCTCCCTGCAAGCCCAGTTCCTCTACAGCTTCTTTCACTGCTGCTGTTATCTGTTCCATAGGTTTTGGGTTTATAGCTGGATTACCTCTTGGGACCTGAAGTCCATCCCTTCTTACAATCCCTATGCCTTTTCCTCCGAGGATGTGAATTCCCTCAACTTCTCTGGCTTCGCCAACAAACTCAAGCCCGCGTGTGATATCGGATTCGTGGTCATTAGGGATCTTCTTTACAACTGCATATCCTGAGGAAGACTCACTGACTTTAAGGTGAGCTCTTAGTCCTACAGGGGTAGGGACAGATACGCTGTCAATCTTTTTCTTAAGGGAAAGGACAGCGGCTTTTGCAGCAGCACTGGCTGTGGTTCCTGTTGTATATCCGCGTTTGAGGACTGACCCATCGCTCAGGACCACGACCATGCCGGATGACACGTTTTTTTCAAGCTCTTCCCTGGGCAGCCCTGTACGTGCAATCCATTCCTCAGGGATATTGAAATTGTTAACAGGATCTATCATGGAAGAATACTCGGAGGTTTTTTATTATAAATGTATTGACCTGAAATTCAGTACAATAATAGAAATAACACAATAATAAAAAAATAACAGAAATAAGGCAATAATAGAAAAAAGAAGCATCATTCCAGGAGTGGGGGGTTTTTTCGTTTTTCTGGAAATTGGGGTATTTCTCTTGAGGTTTGAATGGGTGATAACCATTCTTTGTTGGGGTTTGGGATGCGAAAAATAGCCTTTTGGAATGATGCCTCTGTGTCAGTACTCACCTGACACTTACCCTAGATTCGTTTCTATTATATAAATCTATAGGAAATAATAACGTCCTTAGAGGGAAAACTCTATTGGTTTCCTTAAAAAACGCACATGAAATTCTTCGAATAACATGCCCAAATAATGAAAGTCCTTTTTCCTTAACTTTTTTGATAATAGAACTCCATCATTACCTTGGACAGGCAGGTTGTTTTTATTTTGGTTCTTCGA
>JASGVX010000123.1 GCA_030054735.1 Methanobacteriota archaeon
TTGTTGTTTTTGGAGTCAAGTGGTCTCCAAGAAAGGTCAGTACAGTTTACAGAAGAAGGTTTGCTATTGAATCATCATACAGGATGAGGAATCTGGTTAAACCAAAAACATCATCTAAAAACGCAACTATAAGGTACTTTTATGCGCTGATATCATTCCTGCTAAAAAATATATGGCTATACCTTCAGAAAAAACATTTCACAATTGTTAAGAGAGGACCACAGGTGATAGATGAAGATAAGTTCAGATTTGAAATGTTTATACTTCTAATTGAGGAATGGCTAAGAAGAAAGTTAAGGGTCAGGACAGCAGTATGGTGTCTGAGATAATGGAGCTAGACTAAAGGTGGAGGAAAAATTTTAGCGAACTACTGAAATTATGAAATTTTGTCGTTATACAGAAGAAATAAGCTGGATTTTGAGAATTTCCAGCATACAGACTATAAATTATAAATACTATTTTTTTCTCTATACTATTCTACATATAGAAAGAAGAAATCAAGTTAAGCTCTTTAGATCATAAGTTACCATATAAAATGCACATGAAATTTTCAAAATAGCAGGCATAAAAAAGAGAGTCCTTTAAATCACTCTCATGCCAAATATCCCTTATTTAAAGTATTTCATGATATTTCGGAGATAATATTTGTTAAAATATGTTTGGTACATATGAAATTCCGTTATGATTTAAGATAATATGCTGCACTAAATGCGTTAACTTATAACTTGATTCACTGGAAAAAATAGAGGTAGTTAAGGGAATGAAGAAATATGATGTAATTGTTGTCGGGGCTGGCATAAGCGGGCTTCTGGCTGCACTGACACTTTCCAAGCACGGAAAAAAAGTCCTTATTCTTGAGAAAGGGCGGCATCTTGGGGGAAATTGTAACAGCTATATGGTAGACGGGTATCAGGTGGATACAGGAGCACATGCGATAACACATCTGATTGGAGGTCCTCTCCCAAGGCTGATGGATAATTACTTTGATTTCCTGCCTGTGTTTGAGGACTACGGGCACTACTATATCAGGACTGAAAATACTTTTACAAAAGTCCCTTCGAACCTGAAAGACTTCGTTGCTTTTGATGTGCTTCCGAGAAAGGACAGGCTTATCCTTTCACAGACCCTGACAAAAGCTCTTACACTTTCATCTTTTGGAATAGACCTATCTGACCAGTCGGTTTATGATTTCCTTCCAAAAAGTCTTTCTAAAGATACTTATGACTTTGTAGACACTATCTCGGGTTTTCTATCGGGAATGTCAATGAAAGAAACGTCTGCTCAACGTATTCTCGCTGGCAGCAGTTTTGTCAGGGACAGCATTACGCAGGAGCAGTTTGACGCCATGATAGGAAAATTCGAGCCCAAAAAACGCCAGTCCACTGAGTCTATTCTCTCATCGATTCTTCCATACCATCTGCGTGCTTCCCTGCAGTCCCGTATGAACAAAGTAGCCCAGCCTTTCACATCTCTTGAGAGGCTTGCTACAAACAAGGTAAACTACTCCCAGGGATACCCAAGAAAAGGGTTAAAATCCCTGCTGAATGCTATCATTTATTCCCTCCCTGGAACTGTGGAAATTAAAACAGAATGCGAGGTGAAAAGCATCCTGGTACAGGACGAGAAGGTTTCTGGTGTGGAAGCAGACGAGATCTATCTGGCTGAACTCGTCATCTATACAGGTTTTGCAACCGAGCTTCCAAAGCTTATTAAAGACCTTCCGCAAGCATATAAAGAAGATCTCAAAGGGATTGTGCACACAAAAAGCCTGACCATCTGGCTCGGCCTGAAACAGGAGCTCCCAGAATTCAACTACACTGGCTCTGAGATCTGGTTTAAAGACTTCGCCTACTGGGCAACGCCAATCAGCAATTATGATCCTTCCCTTGCCCCAAAAGACAGGCAGCTTGTAGGTTTTTCTTTTGTGATAGATTCGAGTCAGACCGAAGAACATGAGCTTAAAAAAGCCTATTCCACCATATTCCGCGCCCTTCCAAATATCGAAAAATACATTGATATGCAGCACGAGCAGATTATGATCCCTGAAAAAGCCGCAGTCACGGTTAATGGAAAATTTGCGGATATCCGGACTCCTGTCAAAAACCTCTACATTGCAGGCACAGATACGGACAAGCGCAGCATGGGAATTACCAGGGCAGCATATTCGATAATCGAACTTTTAAAATTACTTAATGAAGACGGAAATCTCCATTAAACACTTAATTGTATACTCAGGCAAAATATCGAACTTCCCTTCGCAGGCTGTCTCAAAATACATTTTGTTCTATAATTGGACAATATATCCTATTGCAGAGCTAATTTATGTCCTGAATATCGGAATATGCCCCGTAATTTTAAATATGCCAGTGCCATTATCCAATGTAGAAATGAGTCGAGTATTAAGGCAGTTTCTAATATACTTGCTTTTAGATCACAAAATGGATTTCTAAATTAAATATAATATAAACTTTCATTTTTTCGAAAGGTTTATTTACTCAGTTCTAATAAAGAATAATAGATAGATTCTCAATTAACAGATCTTTCCAGTCAAAAAATTTCCAGCAGCAGGTACTCATTTATAATATGAAATTGTTTAAAATTTATGTCCATAAATAAGGTTCTACATGTATTTACTTTGACATTTACTTCGAACTTGCTAACTTAATCTGTGAGTCACTGTTCGCAAATAAGGGTGCTCCTTAAAGATAAGGGTGCTCGTTAATAAGGACTGTAAGAAATGTGTTTATAGGGACATGTATCTGCTCAGGTTACGTTAATAAGGGGGAGGTTACAGCGAAACATCTGGAAAAAGGTTTAATTTTTAGAGAAGTACAGAAGCTGCAAAATACTGTTTTTCTGGCATCTGTTCTTTATCCTGCCCTTCTACTCTGGTACATAGAGATCTACAGCCTTGCTTTTGGAAAACCTGCCGGGGTTCAGAATCTTCCTGATTTTTGTTTATTGGCCCTATGGTTTATTTTCGGAGTATTGCTTCCCCTTCTTTCCTTCTGTACAAAAAATATCACAGAGGTTCGAAAGGATGGAATCTATATACGTTTAGTACCTCTGAATCCCTTATTTAAAAAAATTCCTATTTATGTTATTGAAGAATGCAAAATTCAGGCGTATGAGCCTTTTACTGCAAAGGACAGCATGGACAAAACCCCTTCCAAAAGAGAAAATTTCGTTGTAACCCTGAAACTCATCACCGGAAAAAGAGTGGTAATCAATTCTAAGAACCCTAAAGAACTACAACAGGCAATTATGTCTGCTGTAGCTAACTTCTGATTTTTTAATCAAAATAGTTTTCCAGATATCTTTTCTGGAATCTCAGGCTTTATAGGAATGACGTAAAACCCCTGAGTCTTTAGTTCAGAAATATAAACATCAACTTTTTTAGATCCTCTTGTTATTGATTTTGTTGATTATTTCTATTTTATAGCTAATATAATATTTTTTTATACTGTCTCAACAACCTGATGAGAAAAACAGGCTACACGAAGTTGGATAACAGGTACACACTATTTGGGAAGCTATTTTTTTAATGCAGATATATGCTTTATAAAACAAGAAAGGGGGAATAAATTAGAGCAGTCACTGGAAGAGGCAGCAAGAAAAGGTTTTCAAGTGAAGGGACGGAAGCTCTTTAAAGCGAACATGCAGGGATACCTTTGATTAAACTCGAACTCAAAATATTTCTTCAGCTCTTTGATTCTTTTGGCCCGGCCCCGTTTTGAGAAAAAGAGCTCAATCTGGATGCAGAAGAATACCTCTATAATGCTGTAGACGAATTTCCCCTGAGAAAGCCCCTTGAAATTATGATATACCTTCCGACTTCTGAAGTAATGCAGAAATCGAAGCTGACCTTAAGAAAGCTATAAAGTTGCAATGTGGGAGCAGGTGCATATTTTCCTCTACGGCTGCTGGCCAATTGCCACAAACACAACATTTGAAAAAAAAGTCATATATATGAATCTGTACATGGAGTCAAGTCTCCAGCAGGAGAGAGACCAGAATTCCGCTTTATACCTGAAGAACTCTGAATAGCCGGAAATTTATAAATCAGAGTTAAAAACTTTATGCAAAAATCCGCGCATCCACAACAACGTGCAGTACGCCCGGAGAATACTTCTTTATCCTTCGGATTTCCATGACTTCAACTTTTTTTCCCAGGGATTCAACAGCATTTTTTATTCTTTCTTCAGGCCTTGTTTTTGCGAGACTTTCTGGAACAGTTTCATGGTAGTGAAGAATTCCTCCGTTTTTTTTCAGAGTTTTTATAGCCGCTTCCAGATAATGGTGTGTTGTTCCAACATATCCCATAATGACTCTGTCTGCTTCCCCTTCGGGAGCAGCCTGAGTACTATCTCCCAGAACCGGGGTGATAATATCCTCCACATGGTTCAGTCTGATATTCTCCTTCAGGTAGGCAAAGGATTCAGGATTTATTTCTATAGAAATGATTTTTTCTGGTCTTGCATGGACAGCCATGGGAATTGAAAAATATCCTATTCCTGCAAACATGTCCACAACGACTTCTCTTCTCCCAAGCCTGCTCATTCTTTTCCTCTCTTCCAGATTACCTTTAGAGTACATCACTTTAGTTACGTCCTGTTTGAAAAAGCAGCCGTGTTCCTTGTGGACGGTTTCTGTACCGCTACCTAAAAGGAGCTCTCTTTTAGGCTGACGGAGCTGCCCTTCGATTCCGAAATCTCTGACAACACTCCTGCACTTAGGGTAGATTGAAAGAAGAGTTTTGGCTATCAGATATTTTTTCTCATCAAGTACATAGGGAATGCTAATTATAATTATATCTCCTAAAACATGCCATCCTGATGGGACATGAGCAAGTTCGGTTTCGGAGAGAGAGCCTTTGAGGCATTCTTTGAGAGATAATGGAGGTTTCAGGAATTCGAGATATTCCTGCTCAATTACTGGAAACCCTCCAACAGTTTCACCTGCAGCCTCAGTAACTGGTATTTCGAGAAAAGTGCCTTTTTCATTCTGGACTTTTCGGATTTTTCTTGTAGTGTCCAGAAATTTCCCAGCAACTGCTTTTTCCCTTATTTCTTCACCTTTTTCAGGCGGGATCCGGATTGCTCTATACATTGGAGTGATGAATAGTGTACATGGAATTAATGTTTTGTGTTGAAGTCTTCTGTGAATTTTCAAATATCTTTCATAAAAACAACCCTGTGCTCTCCAGGCCCACTATATCGAAAAAATATATGCACATCAATGATGCATTTTTTATCCTGCATTGTAACTTTCAGGTAGCCTTTAAAAGGGTACCAGAATAGTTACATTTTAATGTCAGTTCCAGGTATTGGAGAGCTTGGTGCGGCAACTCTTATTGCCGAAATAGGAAATTTCAGGGATTTGTGAACTTGCACCTTCCTTTTCCATAATGTGAGACTGTGTACCATTTTTTGAAGTTCACTCCAGTAAACAGGAAAAAAGATATTTATAAGTTCGAGAGAGATTAGTGAAAGATATCTTATGCCCCTAAAAAAGAAAATACTGGTAACAGGCGGAGCTGGATTCATAGGAAGCAACCTTGTCGACCGTCTGATAAAAAAAGGAAACAGAGTCTTTGTTTTTGATAACTTGAGTTCTGGGAAGATGGAATTTATAGAGCAACACCTGGAAAAGCCTGATTTCACTCTGATAAAAGGAGACCTGCTCGACCATGACGCGATCGAGAGAGCCTGTAAAGGTACCGACTTAGTCTTCCATGTTGCTGCAAACCCGGACGTCAAACTGGGAGCTTCGGATACAAAAGTCCATTTTGACCAGAACATCCTGGCCACCTACAACCTGCTGGAAGCGATGAGGAAAACCGGCACCAGGAAAATTGCCTTTACCTCAACCTCCACTGTCTATGGGGAAGCAAGCATTATGCCCACTCCGGAAAACTATGGGCCACTTATTCCTATATCCCTCTATGGAGCTTCAAAGCTCGCCTGTGAAGCACTCATTACTTCATACTCTCACACTTTCGAGATGCAAGCATGGATTTTCCGTTTTGCAAATATTGTTGGACCCCACAGTACACATGGAGTTACTGTTGATTTCATAAAAAAACTGAAGGATAATCCACTCAAACTCGAGATTTTAGGGGACGGTAAACAGGAAAAATCCTATCTGCATGTATCGGAATGTGTGAATTCTATCATTTTTGCAATAGAAAAAAGTAACGAAGAAGTAAATATCTTTAACATCGGGTCTGAAGACACTATCAGTGCTACAGGAATAGGAAAAGTCGTTATGGAAGAGATGGGGCTTTCTGACGTAGAATTCATATATACCGGAGGGAGCAGAGGCTGGAAAGGCGATGTGCCAAGGATGCGTCTCGACATTGAAAAATTAAAATCCATTGGATGGAAGCCTGCTTATACTTCGGAGAAAAGTATAAGGGATACGACAAGAGTCCTGCTTACAGGAAACTGAGATTTATTTTAATTTATAAAAAACTGAGATATCAACTAATCTACGTTTCCTCAATATGAGAAAGGAGACTTTTTACTTAGTGTTTGGGTTCAATTTTGATCTGAATAAATACTTTTTTATTAAGGAAATTTCATGATCAGTAAACCCTCCCAGCAGAAACATCACAAGCAGATATATAAGTATGCCTGCTCCTACTGCTTCGAAAAGATCAAGTGTGCCCGAGATAGTGAAACTGGATACAAAAAAGTACATCGCCGTGGATGACAGAATACTTTTTGCGATGTCCAGATAATAGAAATCGAGTTTAAAGTGTTTCAGGGATATGTGTACGCAAAATGCAGCCATCAAACAATAGGAGACAAGAGTTGAAATAGCGGCCCCCAGAATTCCTATTGAAGGTATAAGAATAAGATTTAATAGTACGTTTATAACTGCGGCAATGATGTTAATATAGGTAGCTGGTTTCGTTTCTTTTATAAGGAACATTGTATTTACAAATATCTGGAATATTCCTGCCATAAGCCCGGCAAAAGCAATGATAGGGATTACAAACCATCCTGAAATAAAATCTTTGGTGGTAAGAACCGCAATCAACGGCTTTGCAAGGGCTGAAAGTCCAAATGCTGCAGGGATCGCAATAATAAGGAAATACCTCAGAGAATGCGACATATAGATTCTTACCTCAGCCATCTTATTCTGATCAAATAGCTTCGAAAGTTCAGGGAAGAGAATAAGCTGAAGTGGGTTTACAAAAAACTGGATAAGGTTCCCGATAGAACATGCCGCAGAGTACACACCTACACTGCCGAGACCGAGGAAATAAGTGACCATATATCTATCGCTTGATTCCGTAATCCATCTAATAAATGAGTTTGGAGTTAACGGGAGAGAAAACTGCAAATATTCTCTGATATAAGTAAACCGCGGTATAACAAATCCTATCTGTGAAATTATGATAATAAGGGTGATTAAAAAAATCAGGCCCTGAACCATTAAGGTTGCGGCTATTACTCCAAGAAGCCCATATCCCATTTTGATAAAAATCAATATAAATATCAGTTTTCCGAAGGTTTCAAAAAATGTAAAATAAGAGAACTTTTCTATTTGCCTGAAAATTCTGAAATAGAAGAGAGATATGGACTCAACTGCATTTACAAGAATTAAAAGGGAACCTGCCTGGATAAAATAACTTGCTTCAGGGTCCTTGAAGCCAAAAGTTGCAAGTGGTTCTGCAAATATATATAAAATGAGTGAAGCCAGAAAGCCTGATACTGTGACGAAAAAAAGGATTGAGTAAACTGCTTCCCTGATTTGATCCTTATCGGTTTCGGAAGATAAAAATCTGACGAAACTCATAGAAAGTCCCATAAGTGCAAGGGAGGAAATCAAAGATACTGTAATATTGATCTGTGCCCAGAGTCCGTAATCATATGTTCCAAGGGTTTTTGTGATTATCGGAAGTAAAAAAAAGGTGCTCAGGCTTGTAAGTATCTGAACTACCCCGATAAAGCCGACATCCCTTGCAAACTTTTGATATGACATCATATCACCTTTAAAAGAACCACTTTTTTTCCGTTCTTAATGAAGGATTATGAAATAATTGCCCGAAAAATCTCTTCTATAGCACAACCCAGTTCAATGAATAATATTAGAAATATAAATCCTATTGAATGGGCTTGATCATCCAGCTAAGGTTTTAGCCCATACATGAATTGTTTTTCTACAACCGGAGAGAATTGTTTTTTTATCATTAAAACACCTTTAATTTTAAAGGGGAAAGTCTGAAAATATAATAGTTTTTCTCAGTGTTGAAAATATAATAGTTCTTCACAGTGTTAACTTTATTTGTATATAAGGGGTACAATAACTATGTTTCATAGAAACACCTTTAATTGGAGAATGACCCTGAACTCGAGAACGAGAGAACCAGAGTTATCATCACCGTTAACTTTCAGCCTTTTTGAATAGCGTTCTCATTTGAAGAAACCAATCTCTTTTTCACACCAATAAGAAATTTACACAAAGGATAAAAGCCTTTGTGTTCAAATAAATTTTTATAATAGTTGATTACGTGGACAAACAACGTTTCAAAAAAGAAATTTTTGCTAAAGATTAATGGATAGAATGGAATTTTCGGATTACCTTTTTAACCCAAATTTGACAGACTCATAAAGTTTCCAATGCTTAAATGGGCTTCAGCTTCTGTTTTCATCATAGAATTCAATGTTTTATCTTGAATCTTATGATTTTTTTGGCATTTACCATATTACTTTAATGTAATGTATCAATGCGATATGTTTTGTCTAATAAAACACTCTATCAATTAACAGAATCTGCCAAATCAGGGTTTTAAAGTATATCCAGTATTTCATTTAGAATATATCAGTTGAAGTTTCGGGCGCTGATTTTCACCTCCTGCCTCGTTGCTGTAGAAGGCAATATAATTGTTGTTTTCCGTGCGGGCTTTTATTAAGAACCCAGTATTTGGATACTTTCCGCTAAGATACTCTTTTACCAGGTCTGTTACATCAAGTTTGTAATACCTGTTGTCAGGTAGGGTACTGCCCTTAATGGTAAGTGTAGCATAAGGAGTACGGCCCTGCAATACACCATTTTTATCGTACCAGTCCCCTCCCGGATTAGTCCATACAACTCCGTTTTTCTTCTTATTCCAGCTTACGTAAGCTGTGTCCCAGGTAGAAGCAGGACGGTAAACTTCAATTACAGTATCTTCTGGCCTTGTTTTTCCTGCAGGGTAATACCAGTAAAGTGAAAGTGCCGCGTTATCGACTTTGCTAACGCCATTGTATTTACTCAGGTCAAACCACATTAAATCCCTGTATCTGCCAGTGCTCATTCCACCTAGATCAATAAAAGCTGTATCCTTTAGCACTGTATCAGGAGAAGCTTCACGCAGGCGGTTGTCAGTTGCACCGCTAAGAGTCACATCAACGATTTTGGGAGCTACAGGTACTGTTTTGATTATTACATCAAGTTTCGGTTTCTGAGCTTCTTTTCCGCATTCATTACTGTAGAAGGCAATATAATTATTCTTTTCATCGCGGGCTTTTATAAAGAACCCAGTGTTTACGTACTTTCCGCTTGCATACTCTTTTACAAGGTCTGTTACATCAAGTTTGTAATACCTGTTGTCAGGTAGGGTACTGCCCTTAATGGTAAGTGTAGCATAAGGAGTACGGCCCTGCAATACACCATTTTTATCATACCAGTCCCCTCCCGGATTAGTCCATGCAACTCCGTTTTTCTTCTTATTCCAGCTTACGTAACCTGGGTCCCAAGTAGACGCAGGACGGTAAACTTCAATTACAGTATCTTCTGGCCTTGTTTTTCCTGCAGGGTAATACCAGTAAAGTGAAAGTGCCGCGTTATCGATTTTGCTAACGTCATTATATTTACTCAGGTCAAACCACATTAAATCCCTGTATCTGCCAGTGCTCATTCCACCTAGATCAATAAAAGCTGTATCCTTAAACACTGTATCAGGAGAAGCTTCACGCAGGCGGTTATCATAGAGCTTTTCTGTTAATGTTCCGGATTTTGAAGCATATTTCGTGTTCCCAAAAGCTCCTATGTTAATTCTGCCTCCGTTATCTTCAGGCTCATTTGAATAGTCAGAAGAAGGATACCCAGCATCAATACATGGAGAACTTGTACTATCCTGTACCCATGTTTTTCCATTCCAGCGTCCAGCCACTGATTTAAGGTGATAATCACGCGAACTCTGGTCTGCAAAGAGAGGATCTGCATAAATATCTGTTGTAGATTTTACATTTTTGTAATCCCCGGCAGCGTTGTTATACAGGCAGTTATTTTCCAGTACAATGATGTGGGAACTGGTAAGGCGATTAATTACACCATATCCTGTTCCTGCAGAGTTTTTCGTGCGCAGCTTGGTGTTTACGATTATATTATTACGGGCAGTAGTTGTGAATCCCGTACCTGAAGGCCCAGCGTTGGTATCAGTTGAATACATATTTACAATTGCAGCGTTGTAGACTCCGTCAAAGACGTTATTCTCTATTCGTACATTATGGAATCCACTGCCAAGAACTCCACCAACCCACTCGATGCTCGGATTGGTTCCAGAATCATAGAAGATATTGTGGTGAATGTATACACTTGATAATCTTTTATCATATGCTCCGGCAGTTCCGATAAGCCAGATGCCTGGACCATATGTGTTCGTAATTACATTATTATAGATCTCGATATTATTCATATCACCTGAGGATCTCTCGATCTGAATACCCGGCCCACCTGCACTCCAGTGATAAAAGGAATCGATGAAATTATCATGGAACTTTACATTATTTGTGTTCAACACCCTCAGAGCACTGTTAGTTCTGCAGGTTATTTTGTTGTTCCAGGCTTCCACGTTCTTGCACTCTATTGCAAAAAGGCCATCATGTCCAAGTTTATATATCTTATTGTTATAGAACTTGATATTACTACCATATTTTATTCTGAGCCCGTCCCCATGCCCGTCATGCATGTACATATCATGGACAGTTACGTTGCTGGTGCGGAGGAAATAAATCACATTATAGTACCCTCTACCCTTAGCAAGTTCACTATTGCCATCATGATTTACGTCGACTTCGAACCCTCTTATTGTAATATTGTTATTCCCAGAGCTGCTCATCTGCTGGATAAGGGGCTTCATAGTAGCCCAACCTGCTTTATCAGTTAGCTTAACCACAGCGTTTGAGTCTCCTTCAAGGATAGTATTGCTTCCAATTAGAAGAGTGTCGGCAATAACATATGTAAAAGGTCCTTTGAGGTGGACAGTTGTATAAGCAGGGTTTTCTGCCACGAATTTAAGGGCCTGATTTATCTGCACATGGTCGTCTTTTCCATCACAGTTAAAGTCCCCACTCCCATCTCCTGCAACGTAAATTATAGGTGCAGGACTCCGACATGAAGCCGTAGGAGCACTTGTTATTATAAGACACCCTACCAAGAGGAGGACTCCTAATTCTCGTTTTAGCATTGCTATCACCTGGGGATATCATATTATATTATTTTATTATGTACATCAGGCAGAAGTTCGCTTGGAGTTACCAGAGTTACTCTGAAAAATTAAATACAGTTCATAGATATATTAATAAATATATTTATGCTGAATTCGAGACAATCTGACAGGATTTTGCATATAGTATCAACTATCCAAGTGTTCAAAAAATAAATTAATTCCTGGAAAAGTTCAGCTTAGACGCTGCAGAATCCTGTTAGACTAAATAAGTACAGGATTCAGAATAAATTCCCTGTTTTTAAGGCAATTTACCTCCAATATACACGAATTCCCCCCATGCTAACATTTGAAAGAAATTTCTATATAAGTATTTAATTAAATTTCTATAGTTAGCATTGTAAATTAGCTATTAAATTATAAAAGTATTTGTGTAATACTTTTAATTTTTTTAGGAACTTGTGGATAAATCTGTTTAACCATACAATTATATAATAAGGAAATAATTCCTGAATCTTTATACTCCAACATCAGGTTCTTATTCTTACTTTCGTCCCTACAGAACAAAATTACAGAGCAAATTAACACAATTACAGCAACTCATACTGCTTTAACGACAATAACCTATGTAAGTAGCTCTCCCAAAATGGCTCCTGCCAGGAAATGGAGGTTAATCGTAGAGAACCGGGGCGGCTTGCAAAGCTGATTCACTGTCTTTTTTGTGGCAGCAGTATAAACTTCCAGTGTAGCTGACCGTAAATTTCCGGTAATCATAGTTGTGTTATACGTGGAACCTGCAAGTTTTCGGAATGAAGAGACCTGGACCGCTGAGACAAATGAAATTACAACAGTTACAATGACATTCGGAGTCGTATAAGATATAAGACTTATGCACTTGAAATGTAAAATCAGACACATACGGGCTCGTCAACATTATTTGAGTTTATACAGTTAAGTCACTTCCGCTAGTGGTTTTCAATTCAACTTCGTGAGTCCTACTCTGATAGAGGACATGTTTAAAGTAGCCAAAAAACATGCAATATGGAGAATTTATACAGATATACGATTAAGCCATGAAGAAACTTGAAAAACATCCTGTTCATTGATTTTATATCCCTTCACATCTCTTCTTTCGCTTTTGTTGCAATTGCAAACAGTGTAATATTCCCAAAACCAGCTTCTTCCATAGTCTGGACTTTCTTGAATTCTTCGGTAATTTCCTGTCTGACCTTTTCTCTGATCTCTTCGGGAATGTCCTTCAAAACTCCTTCGTGACTGTCTTTCTCTTCCAGGTGTTGCAAAAACTCTTCTGGAGAATTATACTTCCATGGGATTGCTCTTGGCTCTATTGAGATGCTGGTAAAGCCGGCTCCTGAAAGTAGATCGTGGAGTTCCGGTGAAGTTACTTTTTTCATACCTCTGTGCCAATCATAGCGCCTTTCGAGGCCGTATTTTGTGAGAATTGGATCTAGAAATGTCTTCGTCGTGTTGGGGCTGTTTCTGTCAAGTGTTGTCATGCCAACAATTCCCCCTGGACGGAGCACCCGATATATTTCATTAAGGGCGGTTTTCTTATCATCAACCCAATGGAATGAAGAGCAGAAATATGCAAAGTTTATCGATTTATCCGGCACGTCTCTGAGATCCTCAGCCTGTCCTACCAGAAAATGAACATTACCTGAGGAATTTCCGTCAAACTTTTTTCGTGCAAGCTCAATGCGATATGAAGAAGGGTCGATCCCAGTGAGCTTCCCCTCAGGTCCAATAATTCCAGCGACATTAAGGGCCTGCCACCCGGTCCCACAGCCAACGTCAAGCACGAAATCCCCTTTCTTTATTCCCATCATTTCTATCAGTATACGTCCTTTCTGGAACTGATGGTCACAGTTCCGGTCATACCTTTCGGCGCTTTCGGGAGAATCCCAATCAATTTCACTCATTTTCGTTCACCTTCTGCTATCTTAACAGATATTTCGGTGGAGATAAATCATGATCAGTATAACTTGAGTTTCCTCTGACTCTTAAAGATAGGGGGGTTAATTCCCCGCTTTCGGAAAAAACAAAGAACCTGATTTTTCAAGCAGATCTATGAAATTAATAGTTTTGATTCTTACTAAACAGGGCAAAATATATATACACTTCTTATTTGTACCTAATCAGATAGCCTTTAAAGGCTACAATTTCCCCTCTTTGCGAGGGAAAATTGGATATAATTTGAATCCTTTTTTGTTTCGTTATTATGCTTACACGTTAAGAGATTCTTTCCATTTATGAAGCTGGTCCTGAAGCTGTAATTTCTGTCATCCAGAGACTTGAAACTATCGTAGAGGGACAATCTATTCTTATTGCTGAACTCGAAGAACAAACTATTCTTATTGCTGAACTCGAAGAACGTTTAAAGGTATTAGAAGCTCGCTTAAATCAAAAAAGCCATACCAGAAGTAGACCTCCTTCTACAGATTTTGTTAAATCGAAACCCAATCCTAAGAGCCTCCGTAAAAAGATAGGACTTACACAGTTGGTAGTAAAATCAGGCACATGCAGACTCGTCAATTTTAATCTGATTTATACGGTTAAGTCTTTTCCGTTTATGGTTTTCAGTTCAACTGCGTAAGTCCTAAAAGAGTGACAAGAAACCTGGAAGTCAAGAGGGTCATCCCGGCGCAACTCTTGAGAGGGTTAATGAACCTTATTAGGTAATTGAACATTCTTTGACCTGATGCAAAGAATGGGGCAATGTTATAGAAGCTATTCTTGCGGCCTAAAAGTGGCGCCGCTATTATACTGAGAATGGAAAAATTTTGCTCAAAAAATATTTTTTATCAATAGCTGGACAGTTACAGTTTTTTGATGTATACAAAACAACATTTGATGCTGACAAATTGTATCTTCATGATGATGAAAACGTTTATGGCATGTGTTTGTGGCATTTCTTTCATAATATGTGTACTGCAAATTGTTGAAGGCAATTAAAAAAACAGAGATCAATGATAAGTTCTCACCAACTGATAGCCTGTTGAAGTTTAGAAAAGTGAAAAATATAAATTTCGGTGAAAAAGTATCATTACTGAACTTCCTAAAAAAGTAAGAGATTTAGATAAAACTCTCAAATTCAACATATTCCCTACGAAAAATAGGAGTAAAGGTAGTGAAGGACAGCTCAAAGAAAGCTGCCCTTTAATGTTTCTGTATCTGATTTATTTATCCTTCATTTTCTTTAAAGTTGTCTTTTCTCGAAACTTTTGTGTGAATTACACCTTGCGATATAAAGGAAACAAAGAGTAGAACCAGCAAAATACACCAACCTAGCGACTCAAAAATATCCTCCGGAACCATTAATGTATATCCCATAAAAGCTAAGAACAATGCACCTTGAACAATTCTGAATGCTTTTGCATCCACTTCATTCTTTAAGGCAACAAGCCTTTCATCATTCTCATTAACAAGAATTTCTCGCATCTTTTGTGGAGTTTTTTTTATTCGCATGAGCTTAAGGTAATAAACAAGGGTTATGCTCAGCGGTATAAATGATAATCCTACAATCGCCCTGTTGTTTTTTATTATATGGATGTCCAGAAAATCAAAGATTATCCCTGTTGCTAGGAGAAACAAGCCAATAACCAGTGTTACTATCATAATCACTTTAGTTTCTTGAATAATTTTCTCAGTGTTCATAAATCATTCCTCCCAAAACAAATCATTCAAAGTTTTATCGAGTGCCTTGCATATTTCAATACATAACTTCAAACTCGGGTTGTAGTTACCGGACTCGATTAAATTTATTGTCTGTCTCGTTACTCCGACTATCTCAGCTAATTGCTCCTGCGATACTTCAGATTCTATCCTGGCAATCTTCATTTTTTTGTTTTTCAGGAAGCATCACCTCAATTTACTTATATACTAACACCTTACATTACATATTGCCAAGTATATATTACATGTTAACATGTATACATTACATTTTGTAATATAAAACTATGTGTTGTTTAAAGCAATAAAAAAGGGTCAGAGATTTTACTCTCCAGCCATTCTTGCTATACTCCCTGAAGTATAGCATCAGCCCCGTCTAAAAAGTTTTAGACCACTTGAAAGGGATCAGTTTTATAAGGACTTTTAAGCCTTATTTAGTCAATTAAATATAGTGCCGTTTCTTCCTCAATTAAAGTAGATGCTCTAAATGATTTATTTTTCATTTAAATATCTTATATACTTTAAATAATGAGTTAAATCTCTTTTTTTCTTTACTTTCAGCATTGATTTCGTATGGAAGAAAGTTATATCATGTGCCTTATTTAGAAATCAAAGTTGCGCTGCGCACCCTGCAGCAAGCTAGCGGGGTATTCGACCATAATAAAAACTGTGAGCAAATAAAGATTCTATTTCTTTCATTTATCTGTTTTAAAGATAATTTAGGACTTACGCACTTGAAATGTAAAATCAGATACATCAGGGCTCGTCAACATTACTTGAGTATATACAGTTAAAGAATGGTGGAAATTTAATTTCAAACACTTATATCCCAAATTGTCATTAATATATTGGGAAGTGCAATTAAAGAGTCATTAGCAAAGTGAAAACTTGAAGTCATATATTTCAATTATTCCTAAGTCACTTCCGCTCGTGGATTTCAATTCAATGGCGTAAGTCCTAATAATTATAGGCTATTTATCCAAAAAATCAGTTATTAGAGTGTACTTTTATTTGGGGAATTCGAAATGCATGTCTATCTGCCAAAATAAGCATTCTATATCCTTAGTTTTAGCGTTGATTTGGAAGAACCTTAAAAAATATATATCTAAAAAAATTGGCAGGAAGCGGGATATAACAAAAAGGAAAAATGCAGGAAAAGAGATCAGGGA
Source organism: Methanobacteriota archaeon (assembly GCA_030054735.1). GTDB lineage: Archaea > Halobacteriota > Methanosarcinia > Methanosarcinales > Methanosarcinaceae > Methanosarcina. The sequence continues at coordinate 16,300 of JASGVX010000123.1, forward strand.
TTAACCCTGATTGATAAAGTTATCAATCTCTCTTTTCAGCATATTGCTAAGGATCTTCCCATCAATTTTTCCTCTATACTCTTTCATGACAATGCCCATTAAAGGCCCGAGAGCTGCAGGACCTTTGTCTTTAATGAAATCCCCTTTCTCCATGACCATGTTTTTTATGAAACTTTCAACTTCTTCGGGATCAAAGGCGCTCAGGCCGAGATTTGAAATCGCCTGCTGAGCGGTCAATTCAGGCTCCTTTGCAAGTGCAGCCAAAAGGTCCTGAATGGCTTCTTTTGCAATCTCCTGATTTGATATGGCTGCAAAAACTCCTTTGAAGTGCTCATCTGTGAGGTTGTCAGTTTCAGCCCCGTTTCTTCTGATCTCAGGGACGATTCCTACAAGAGTTCTGGCAATCAGGGTTGAGTTAAGGTGTGAGTTCTCACTGCAGGTTTCCAGCAAATCCTCAAATAGAGGAAGATACTTCGAATAAGCTATTTTTTCGGCAAGATCTTTATTCAAGCTGTTTCTGGAAACAAACCTCTTTGCTCTTTCTATAAGGAGTTCCGGGGTCTCTATAGAATCAAAATATTCCTGTGAGATTTCTATCTGAGGGACATCGGTTTCAGGGTACATCCTTGCCGCGCCAGGAAGGGGGCGCATATAAGCAGTGTTTCCTTCAGGCAGGGCTTTTCGAGTCTCTTCAGGGATTCCCTCAATAGCTTCTTTTGCCCTGTTAATTACTGCCTCAATTGCAAGCCTGGATTTTTCAGGCTCATCTGTGACCATTATAACGGCATCTTCAGGGCTTGCGCCTATAGCTTTTCTAAGAGCCTGAACTTCTTTTTCACTTATCCCATAATTAGGAAGTTCATCCGTGTGGAAAATTCCTCCAACGCCTGCAGTTTTTGCCCTGTCCGAAAATTCAGTCCCGAGCCTTCTTCCCGGCTGGACTTCTTTGCCTACAAGTCCGTTAAATTTCTTCAGAAGGGCAGCCAGGATTACTCCCTTCTTTACACCTCTCTGCAGGACTTTGGATTTTGTATCTATGAAGAGACCGGTTACGTCGTAGATTTCTTCGCAGACAAAGGCTTTCCTTTCAAGTAGCTCCTGTCTGATAAAAAGCAGGTTCAACTGCCGTTCAACTTCCCTGCGGACAATATCTTCAATGAGGTCAAGGGCCTGCACTCCCTTGATTTCAACCCTGGCTCCTCTAGCAATTGAGATATTGACGTCCTGCCTGATTGTGCCAAGCCCTCTCTTTACCTTCCCTGTAGACCTGAGGACCATCCCTATATACTCAGCAACCTCACGCGCATGCCCTGGGGATTTTATATCAGGTGCAGTTGCAATTTCGACAAGCGGTATTCCGAGCCTGTCCAGGGAATAAACTATTGAGTCTCCTATTTCTTCGATTTTCTGGGCAGCTTCCTCTTCCACACAAAGACTGTCAATCCCGCAGCGACCTGTCGAGGTCTCAATATACCCGTCGCTTGCAAGAAATGCAGTCCTCTGAAAGCCGCTTGTGTTTGACCCGTCTACAACGATCTTTCTCATTACATGTATCTGGTCGACAGGTTTCATTTTGAAAAGCTTTGCAACCCCAAGGGAAATGCCCAGGGCTTCCTTATTGATTTCTCCTGGAGGCTCTTCATCGTTTTCAACAAGGCAGGTTGTATCATAAGCCTTGTAGATGTATTTTCTTCTGATCTTGGTCTGCTCCACTGCAGCCCTGTCTTTCTCTCCCATCTCACTTTCCGTAGCCCTGAGATACCTGAAAAATTCACAGTCCGAATCTCCGATATCCCTTATCAGGGTCGGACACCTGCAAAAAAGTTTCTCCTTTGAATCCAGTTGCTGGTGAATTTCAAGCCCGGCTTTCAGCCCAAGTTCACTGTAATCGTATTTTTCCATGATTTCACCCGAATCTAAGCAGGAAGCGCCTTAATCCTTTTTAAATTTCTCTGATTTTTTATTAATTCTCTTTAATTTACTTTCAGCTTTCATCTGGGTTTCTTTAACTTTTCCTTAAAATCTAGGTCAATCCTCAAGGATTAAGGGATTCTGAATAGCTGTAACTGATTATCTGTGACATTTTACTGCTGACGTGACACTAGCTCCTTTTGTTCTCCTTTTACTTTTATGTCCATCGGCTCACTATTTTCTTCTTTTCTTTTTAACTCTCTTTCTGCGCTTATCCTCTCTTAGCTCTCTTAGGTGCTGCGCTGGCAGTTATCGCGATATTAGTAAGAAACTATAAGAAACTGAATGTAAAAGGTGCGGGAGAATGTATAAAGGTATCTATAATAAGAGTAAAGTAACTGGGGACTCTATAATATAATCAATAAAATTAACAAGGATTAACTTTATTAAGAAATTAATACTTCGGGACTGCAGGTTTGTCTCATAGCTATTTTTCTCGAAAAAAAGACCTCATTCCTTAAAACTCACTCATAAAACACATATCAAAAATTAGCAAATAATGGTCTTGAAATTTTTTTACTGTATTCGGCAGTGTGCCTAATTTTCTGTAAAATTCTCTATACCCTTTTCCTCTTGTTTTTTGATTATTGTTCCATTATTAAATACTTATTTCCTGTAATCCATTCTTCATTTATATCTATGAGTATTGATACTACGAGTCTC
>JASGVX010000124.1 GCA_030054735.1 Methanobacteriota archaeon
TTTATATATGTGGTGATAGTTGAGCCACATGTTAACCAACTTTCAATCTCATTTCTGGCCAGGAGTAGCATAAAACGACATCAGGAAAAATGTTCCGATTTTTAATGTCGACCTGCCGAATGTAGGTTTTATCATCTTCTTCCTACTGCATCTCAAATATCAGAAACTTATGTAGAACCTTTTGTTGGTGGAGGTTCCGTATTTTTTCACGTGAACCCAGAATCAGCTTTACTTTCTGATAAAAATCACGAGCTCATAGATCTTTATACAGGTATTCGTGATTTTCCGGAAGATATATGGGAACTTTACAGTCAATTTCCTACAACCAAAAAAGGATACTACGAGATACGTGACTCTTCTGTAAATGATCTTGATCTTTCTCAGCGAGCTGCAAGAACTCTTTTTTTAAATAGAACGTGTTTTAAGGGAATGTGGCGTCATAACTCACAAGGAAAGTTCAATGTAGGGTACGGCGGACAGGATCGAAGATGGGTGATAAGTAAAGAAAGACTATACGAAGTCTCGGAACATCTTTCACATGCAAAGCTAAGATGTTGTGATTTTGAATCGGTTGTTAATAGCTGTACAAAAGGGGATTTTCTTTTTCTCGACCCTCCTTATTGCCCTGGGGAAAAAGAGCAGCAAAATAATCATTATACATTTGGCTGCTTCAGTTATGACGATCAGATACGTCTTTCTAATTCTCTTCAGAGAGCATCTAAGCGTGGTGTATGCTGGGTAATGACGAATTCGTCTCATCCTGAAATTATTGATCTGTATGAAGGTTATTCATGTTTCTCTATTGAAAAAGGGACTGGAGGATCGCCTGGACTTCTTACTCAAGATACAGGAGAAGTAGTTGTTTACAACCTCTTGGAGGATTGAATATGGGAATAGTAGACCTTTGCAAGAATGCTCCTTTAGATGAAAACCCAATCAGGGTAGTACAAAAATTCCTTAAACACCAGAAACAGCTGAAAGAATCAGGAGATTTTGAAAATTGGAGATTTATTGGATATGTTTTAGAGCTTAATTATACTACCGCGACAATTATTACATCAGATCCTTATAAAATCGCAGTTGGAGGTATTCCACGAAACTCTCTTATTATCATGGTTCCAGCACACTTTGAAAAGTTTCCCCTACATTTTATTCTTCTTCGTGTACTTGAATCAGCTCCAACTCCGCTATCTACAGAGGTACAACAAACTTATTTTGAGCTCCAAAAGAGATCTATGCCAGAAATTGATGTTTTTACTCAGAGTGAATTACAATGGGGTGCTTTAAAAACTTCTGTTATTGGAATGTTTTATCCAAACCCTGACAATCTGGAGAAAATTGAGTTTTCTGGAGACTTGAATAACTTTGTGAGTGCCCACAAGTATGAATTATTCTCGCCTAATGAAGAAGTTCTTGATTTAATAATCAATTCTATGGTTCCAGAGGAAGATCGCTTCTCTATTGGGAAGGTTCGGTTAACCGAATGCAGGTTGCCATTGCCGGGAAAACCACAGTTAAATGTAAATGTTGAAGTTTCTGTCAGGGATTTTTTAGGAACAAGAACAGCTTTGTTTGGGAAAACTCGACTTGGAAAAAGTAATGTAATAAAGCTTATAGCTCAAAGCATTATTGAGACAACAAATATGACAAATAGAGCCGGGCAATTAATTTTTGATATTAATGGGGAATATGCGAACGACAATCCTCAAGATGAGAGTAAATCTCTTAAAACTGTTTATGCCGATAAGTGTGAAGTTTTTTCTTTCAGACCAGGAGATCATAGTGGCGTTCATGTTCTAAAAATGAATTTTTATGAAAATCCAGATCGTTCTCATAGAATTATTTCTGATTTATTAGAAGGCGATAAAAGAAATTCTATTTATATACGTGGATTCATCGGCGCTGAAATACCTACACTTGAGGATTTAGACAGTGTGGATGGAGGAGAAAGAATTCGTTCACAACGCAGAATCTTAATGTATTGGGCTATACTTAAAAAAGCTGGTTTTGAAGCTGATGAAAAATATCTTAACCAACTGTTAAAGAGGAAAATCAATTCTAACGGTAAAAGTAAATTTGATCCTTGTTACAACCGTGAATTAAGAGATGAAATATATTCTCAAAACCCACCACAAATAACTGATCTTGATGGCTTAGTTAATGAATACATAAAAATCATTGAATTTATTAGATCGAGAAATGAAGATGATCCTTTGTTTACGTCTCCTAAAAGTGGAAAACCACTTTTTGATGAGGAAGATAAAAAGTTATTAAATTTTTTGAAACCTAATGTTGGCGCAGGTCCTGCAGTACTCTATCCTTTTCGTGATTACCATGACAAGAATGCTGGGGATATCTTTAAAAAAATAATTAGTTTCATTAATGAAGGTAAAACAGTCATTCTTGATCTAGGAAATTCAAATCCAAAGATTATGGATTATTATTCTGAAAAACTTAGTTATGAAGTATTTAGTAGTCAGATGGAAAAATTTACCTCGAATAATTTGGGAGACCGATTTGTGCAACTATATTTTGAGGAGGCACATAATCTTTTTCCACAAACTGACGATGTGACAAATATTTATTCAAGAATTGCAAAAGAAGGTGCAAAATATCACATTGGCATGATATATTCCACACAATCTCCAAGCACTGTGAACAAAGATCTTTTAGCTCAAACAGAGAACTTTTTCGTTGCCCATATCTCTTCAAGAGATGAAGTAAAAGCTCTATCAAAACTTAATGTGGCATATGAGGATATGCAAGAGGACATTCTTCAAGCAAAAACTCCTGGTTATCTTAGAATGCTAACGAGATCTCATCGATTTGTTATCTCAGTTCAGGCGATGAAATTTTCACCGGCTAATAATTGAAACATGTTTCTGAGGTATGATTAATGCCATATCAAGCTGGAAATCGATTACCCGGGGAAAGAGCTAGTAAAATAGCTCACTTTGAAGTGATCAATAGCCCTCTTGTGAAAAAATTAATTAAAAGTTTTAAAAACCCTGAAATGCCTGAAGAGTGTCTGGGGTTAGCATGGGAACCACTACCTGTAACTGGCAAACCTCTAAAATATATATTTGGTGTCGACGGTTCGAATCAGACTATTAATTCTGACAAATCTCCTTATTCCTCTATTTCTTTTGTAAAGACTGCATTAATAAAAATGGATAGCTATGCTCTTGGGAAATTAGATAAAGAAAATCCACATCCTTTTGTTCTTAAACAAATTTTGCAAGAGTCTGTTGTTTTCCATTCAACAGCCTTCCCGCTTCGAAATGTGTGGATTCCAGAAACGCCTAACAATTATCATGCTATTCGGGAAATTATTTTTGAATCAATCAAGGACGACTCTCCTCAAATGGAAGGAGAAATTATGGAAACGTTCAAGTGGATTGTTTATGAAAAATGGAGTAAGACAAAAAAACAACTGCCTTTTTTTGAATGTCCTCACTGCCATGAAACTGTTGCCACGCTTCTTTATGACGAAGAGATGGGGAAATGTCATTCATGTGGTGGTGATATTTACGTAACAGATATGCTCGGTTTTCATCTTGATATGGGTGAGGATAGTGCTCCACAAGGTATCTCGACTACTTATATGATTATTCATGAAACTTTACTTTTATTCACTGCAATAAGGAATTTTTGGGAAAATAGAAGAAGTAATCTTTCTGATTGTCTTTTTGTTAAAGATGGACCTTTGTCTATCAGAGCTCAGTATTCAAAATTAGTAGAACCAATAAGAAAATTTTTAGCTAATGCTCGTGATGAAGGTTATCCCATTCATATCATTGGACAGGAAAAATCAGGATTTTTTTTCGATCATTTCCAGTTTATCGGAAAAGATGTACCTCCCAAATCTATCTTTGTTCCCCATGACGAATATATTAAAAAAGAAATACAACAAAGACCACTAAGTGGGGCAGAGTATGGAAAAGATACAAACTATGGTGCGAAAGTTTTCATAAAAACGCACATGAAATTCTTCGAATAACATGCCCAAATAATGAAAGTCCTTTTTCCTTAACTTTTTTGATAATAGAACTCCATCATTACCTTGGACAGGCAGGTTGTTTTTATTTTGGTTCTTCGA
>JASGVX010000125.1 GCA_030054735.1 Methanobacteriota archaeon
GCTGGTGGGGGTAAAAAGAAAATCATCGATACGGTGGAAAATATCGATGAAGTTTTCTTTGAGATCTTAAAAAACCATACAGCTGGAAGCCCTATGGACGAAGAAATTAAATGGACAAACCTTAACCAGAAAGAGATTTCAAATGCCTTCAAATCAAAAGGCATGAATATAACACCACACGTAGTAAAGCAGCTTTTGAAGAAACACGGTTTTGTAGAGAGAAAAATGCAAAAAGCTGTCACAATGAAGGACTGTAAAGACAGAAATGAACAATTTGAAAGGATTAACGAGTTGAAAGAAGAGTACTCAAAAAGCGAGAATCCTATATAAGTATAGATGTAAAAAAAAGAGTTCATACAGACTGTCTCAAAACTAAAGTAAATTCTACAATTGTGTCAATTTTTTCTACTATAAGGTTAATTCATATCTAAATTTCTCTGTTTTAAGTAGTCATGTTTTTAAAGTCAACGGTTCTCATTATCCAATTGTAGAAATGGTTTGAGTTTTGAGACAGCCTGGAGAACAGGTTTTTGAAACTACAGCCCGGGTATAGATGGAAAGGGCGAAAAGGGTTATTTTCACAGGGCCTTACTCTATAATCCGGCATCCTGGTTATGCTGGAATGATTCTTTTTTACGGTTGTGCCCAGCTCATCATCGTTTCTCTTTATGGGCCGATCCCAGCTATGTTACTTGCTTTTGCTTTCGTATTTCGCACTTACTTTGAAGACAGGCTGCTCTAGGAAGAGCTCTCAAGATATAAAGAATATACAAAAAAATCTAAGGTAGCGCCTTGTCCAATTCACCTGGTGAAGGCGTTCTAGAGGGAAAGGTTCCGTAGAAGTCCTGTGATATGTTATGTTTTCAAACATCTGAGACGTCAAGTGAGAACTTTTTTCTGTAGGCCATTCCCTGAAATATTGCTATGAGGTCTCCTTCATCATCCGTAATGTTCACAGTATATGTGGCAATTTTAGGGTTTATCGAAGTTTCCTTTGCTTCGGCTGTGAGAGTACCTTTTGTTACAGCTTTTACAAAAGACATATTTGCATTGACTCCAACTGCAGCAGTCCCATATGCGTTTGAAGCTGCGGCAAAAGCAAGGTCTGCAAGTGTAAACAATGCGCCTCCCTGAACTGTCTTCAAGCCATTTAGATGTTTTTCTTCGATTATCATCCTGGCTTTTGCATATCCTGGAGTAACTTCCAGCAGTTCTATTCCTGCATGTGCAGCGAATTTGTCTTTTTTAAAAAAACGTATGATATCTTCCATAATAACAACTCTGGTAATTGACAGTAGAGTAATACCAGTAATATCACTTTTCATTTACTACCTTAACTCTCATTTTTTGTCAGGAATATGTTGAATTTGAGAGTTTTATCTAATTCTCTTACTTTCTTAGGAACTTCAGTAATAATACTTTTTCCACCGAAATTTATATTTTTCACTTTTCTAAACTTCAACATAATGACAGTCGCCTCGAACTTTGATTTCAAGACATTTTTCTCCAGCTTTACGCTGATCTTCAAGCCAGTCTCTTGCCCAATATTCCATATTCTATATAGTATGGGGAACATAATATAAGTAAATTTCTATTTGAAATGATTCAATTGAAGTTTAAAAAAAGAAAAAATAAGCAAATTCTAGGATATAGTCCCTATAATTAAGTGGAGTTAAGGTAAGTAATATATATGTACATATCTTCCTTTTCTCATTTTCAAACTTCTTTATCTATCATTTGAGAAAATTCTTTCTAATAAACAATTGTATCTCACCACCCCTTGTTTTTTCAGAAAACCTGCTCCCAATTTCGGCTTCCACTCAACAAATATATATTACTATATAAGTATCTTTTATTCATGACCCTTGAGCCCGTGCATTTGCATAAGATCTCGGAGCTTGCAGAGAGAATTGATAAATCGTTTGAGTTTGATGACTCAAAAACGACGGTGGATATATTTTCTCTACTTGAAGAATTGAAGATTGGCGGAAAGGTAATTCTCAAGGCTGTAGACAGGCTCTTCCGGGGGATTCTAAGGACCGAGCTGATGGCACAGGGTGAGGACCCCTATCCGGTCACTTATGCATGCGACAGCGGGAGCACAAACCCCAAAACTTATGACAGCGGGCTTTTTGTAGACTTCTGCCACTGCGGGCTGGCTGCAACACCTACCGATCTCGATATTCAGAGGTGCAGGACAATTGTCTGTGCTGCTTATTCCTCATCACAAAAAATATCAATGCGGGCGACATCAGGCTGGGAAGCTTTTGACGAAGGGTTTGGAAGGGCAAAACTGGTCACAATTGCTCCTGATGAGCTGAAGAGAAAGGCTCCTGATATGGTACACAGTTTTGCCATGTACCTTGCAGAATCCGAGCACCTGTTATTCATGAAAGACAGGCTTGAGCCTGACAGCTTTTTCATAATGGACGGGCCTATTTATCCAAAACAGCTCATGTACTGGATGGTTCTCGATGACGATGAAGTAAGGATCCGGCAGAACCCTGATGCCCGAAAAATCCTCCAGAACTACATTGATGTAATGGACCATTTTCTGGAAAAAAAGAGTCCTGTGATAGGGTTTGTAAAAAATCCGACTGACATGCAGATTATGGACAGCGTCCGGGAGAAAAAAGAAGCTTTTGACCTTCCCTGGCTGCTTGATGCCCAGTTTTTTAAAAACCTTCTCTCCCCGGACAAAGCAGGCAGAGCTTCCGGAAATGGGCACAAGGGATGGAACTCAAATAAAGGAAATAACGGGAAAAATAGCTATTATAACGGTCCCAGAAGTGCTTACATTACTTATACTAACTGGTTTTTACAGCCTAACAGGTTTTACGAAAAGATGATTAACGGGACATCCCCCCTTGCAGCCGGGGATATGATACAGCAAAAGCTAAGGCACAGGTTTTCGCCTGAAGATTATGCTCTCTGCTTCTTCATGCTTTACGTGCCTTCAAAAGACGTAGTTTTTAAGGTTGAAGCCCCTTACGGGCTTATTAAGGATGATTTCCTGCGCATGCAAATTAGCAAAAAAGTACTCTTTGACCTTTCTCTTCACGGTTTTCCCCTTACCCTCACAAAGGCAGACCACCTCGCAAAAATCCGGAAAGTGGAGAGGCAGGAAATCGATAAATTCTTTGAAAACATGAGGCCTGATATAACTTATAATGATACCCGGTGGAGTAAGTTCAATGAAATATGAAGATGCCGACATTCTGGCTTTTATTTCCAATAAGCCGAAAAAGACTCTGGTTCCTGAAAAGGCTGCTAGTCCTGAAAAGGCTGCTATCCCTGAAAAGGTTAGCATTCCTGGCGAAAACGCAGGATCAAAGGCGAGCCCGGATAATGAGGTGAATAGCCTGGAAAAAGATCTCTCTAAAGAAACTTCCAGCTCGGGCACACTGCCAGCTTTTGAAGAGTTCCCTGTTTCTTCGTCTGAAACTCTTATTCTTCCTGATAATCCCTCTGCGGCCGAATTTCCTGAAAAAAAAGAACTCCCGTTTGAAGCGTATGATGAATACGATATCGGAGCCTCCAGAACTGCTCAATCCCTTATTGAGGCTTTCGGAATTGTCACAACCGGCATAGAACCCCTGGAAATAACCCCCGCAGGAGCTACAATTACAGGATATATCTCTTCTGCCCGCAGGAGTGAGATCAGGCTCGGGACTTATGTTGTCGTGCCTTATGAAGATGGAGAAAAGCTCTTTGCAAGGGCAGGAAAACTCCAGTACAGGCAGGAATTTGCAGTGGACGACGCAACTGAAATACACTCAAGGCGCATGTTAAATGCCCGGGCAAACACTATAAACGAAGCTGATTACAAGTTCCTTGCCTGCCTTGACCCTCTCTGCATCCTTTACCGGAAAAGGGCAGAAGGTGCACTCATGCGCAGGATGGCAGACAGAATTCCCCATCCGAACACACCCATACTGCCTGTTACGGACAGGCTTGAAGTCCAGACCGGGCTGAACATCCCTGAAGAGGGAGTTTTCCTCGGGCATCTCGGTGTCGGGGGAGAACTTGTAAAGACACACTCTGAGCCAGAAACTGTTGCTTATTACCTGAGAAACGATTATTCTATGGGGGACCCCCTCATTTTCAGGCATATGCTTATCTGCGGGAGCACGGGAACAGGAAAGACTTTCCTCTCAAAAAATATCCTGCGCCAGTTCGTGACTGAAAACAACCGGTACAGGCTGCGCAACTCCCCTGATAAAGCGAAGAAAAACCCCTGCCTTGTAATTATGGACCCTCAGGATGAGTATTCCCAGCTTTTCGAGGACAACGATATACTGACAGAAGAGGACAAATTCAGGTTCGATTCTGAAAATGTTACTTACGGCAGAGTCCAGTCAACGAAAGCTTTTGTGGCGAAGGTCGAAGGGCAGAAATATCCCGGAGACAAGTCAAGGGCAGAGCAGATCGAGTTTACAATTCCTTTTTCTTTCGTAGAACACAACCCCTGGCTTATTGCAGCAGCCGGCATGTCCGAACTTCAGTATATAGGTCTTGAAGTGCTCCTTGGAGATTTCTTCAAGTCAAGTGTGCCGCATACATATCAGAACTTTATCAACCACATTGGAAACGAAGGTACGCGCTCTTATTACGTTGACAGCAACAGGATCCACGAGTCTTCTTATGACGGGATCGTGCGGAGAGTAAACAACAGGTATTTCTCAAAGGTCTTTGACCGGGATGCAACCCCTATTTCCAGTATTATTGATAAAATCTTCAAGCCGGGGCAGATTTCGGTTTTCCCGACCGAGTACATTAGTTCTCCCAGGATCAGGGACCTCATAGTTCTTACAATCATGAGCCTGATTGTTGACAACAAGCTCAATACCACAGGGATTGAGGCCATCAAAGATACTCCAATAATCCTTGCCCTGGACGAGGCTCACCGCTACCTATCAAAGGCAAGTGGGGAACATTCCCGCCTTATTATCTCTCGTTTTGCAGACGCAGCCCGCCAGGGAAGAAAAGAGGCGCTTGGGCTCTTTTTGATCACTCAGGACCCTCAGGATATAGATGATACTGTTATCAAGCAGATTAATACGAAGCTGATCCTTAACCTCAATAATGATGCTGCAATTTCTTCTTTAAAAGTCCCTAAAGAATACGAACGCAGGATACCCTATCTTAAGAAAGGGCAGATGATAGTTCACAGCCCTGATAACAGCGATATCGTGGAAATCCTCGGGCTTTCAAACTGCGTTGTGAGACACCGCTAAGAAAAACAGAAAATTGGAAATTAACATACCTGATTCTCAAGAAAAAGTTCTCAGTGTATACCTGCCTTAAAATAAGGCATGTGTCTCTTCTTTTTTGTGGTTACTTTTCTTTTTTACCTTTTTTTTAAAAGCATTATATGGCCTTTGGAATGACTTCTAACATAAACACAAAGGCAGTGTCTACCGCTATTGGTGCTTTATATTGAGTGAACAAAAGAGCAAAGCTTAAGGAAAAATGCAAATTGCCATATCCTGGGCAGGCAGGTAATTTTTCAGATGCTCTTAAAATAGCTCTAAAAAGCTGAGAGTAAGAGCTCAACAATTTCGATATATTTTAACTCCGATTACCGACTTCAACGACCTGAATAATAAGTACAGGGTCTTTAATTGCCATTATTACCCTATATTCTTCCACTCTTAAGGAATACAGAGGCGTTTTAGCAGATGTTTTTAGCTTCTTAACATGCTCATAAGGGTCTTCTTTGATTTTGCTAACAGCACTGAAGATTTTTGTTTTCACGTCAGCAGGTAATTTATTCATATCTTTAATCGCATGCGCTGTATACTCAACAAAATACATTTAATCCTCAATACCCATCATACGTTTAGCTTCCTCTTCGCTGTATAATCTGCCCGCTTTAATATCCCCCAGGCTTTCCTCAATGCCTTTTATATCTTCATCTGTTAACGGTTCTTCGTCATATGCCATTTTTATAAGCCTTTCAACGACAGAATTATAAGATTCGTTTTTGTATGCTTTTAAATCGTCTAACTTTCTCTTGATATCAGGATCAATACAAATTGTTGTTGTCGCTGCCATAATGACCTATAGGCTTCTATAAGTTAAAAATACTCTGTAGAGTCTTGATAACCATAGGTTTACGGGAATATCCCGATCTACGGCGCTTCTAAAGGTTCTGTTGCAAAAATTCATAAGCAGCATGCAGTAGAATAAAGAGAAAATCAAAAGAGGTAATATACTTCTAATTCCTTTAATTTAAGTGGAAAATATAAAAAGATAAAAAATGATGGGATAGCGCGGATTTGAACCGCGGTCCAAGCGTCCCAAACGCTCGAGGATGGACCAAGCTACCCTACTATCCCATGCGGATATCCCATTAGGGCGTCCTTTCAAAGGATATTATTCCTTATATAGCTTTCGTTAGGACATGCAGCTCTACTCTGACCTTGCGAGTCAAAACCAGAGTTTTAGCTTTTATTACTTAACTTCCGGGCTGACTTATCTCACTGAATGATTTACCAATTTCAGGCATTTGTGCCGCAAACCCCAAACCTCGGCCTTTTTTCACTCCCAGCGCTGATAGATATCATTTTCTATTCCTAAAAGATCAAGCGCCCTGCCAGCCATAAAGTCTATGAGGTCGTCAATTGTTTTCGGTCTGGAATAAAAGCCAGGGCATGCCGGAAGGATGCTTGCTCCTGCCCGTTTGGCTTTCAGCATGTTTTCGATCTGTATAAGGTTCAGGGGAGTTTCTCTTGTCATCAGGACCAGTTTTCTTTCCTCTTTCAGGCAGACGTCTGCAGCCCTCGTTATCAGGGAATCGGATATTCCGTTTGCAACTGCCCCGAGAGTTTTCATACTGCATGGAGCAATAATCATCCCTGAAGTTTTATAAGAGCCGCTCGCTATAGGCACTGAAAAGTCTTTCTGGGAATAAGTCCAGGTTGCCAGTTTTTCCACTTCCACGGGTAAGTAATCAGTCTCTATCTCGATTATCTGCTTTGCAGCTTCGGTCAGCACAAGATGGGTTTTAATCCTTTTTTTTGCCAGCACTTCAAGCAGGCGGATCCCATACTGAACCCCTGAAGCTCCGCTGATACCCACAATAATTTCCACTATTTGCTTCTCCTTTTCGTCATGCTAGTTTTTCACAGGAGGCGAGGAAGTTTTCAAGCATTTCCTCTGCGGTAGAGACGATTTCTTTTATCTCTTCCGGGCTGATGTTATCCACGTGGATACCGGCAACAACTACCGATACTTTCCCTGTTGCTTTGCTTACCCGCTTTGCGCTGTCCAGGGCAAGCTGTTCTTCCCTGTGTCCTGGTAGTGTGATCACGGAAGAACTGGCTCTCCTGCTTTTTTCATCAAACATCCCTACTGCAACTGCACCCGCATGCTCTTTTCCGCCAATAATGGTCAGCAGGTAGTCTTCCCCCAGGTTTTTTGCTTCGAGCGTGATTTCTATTCTGCTGACTTTCTTTGTAATTTTAAACAAAAATCTTACTCCTGCACATTAGTGTTTTCCAGATCGCTCAGCTTAAACTGTTTTGTGACTTTTTTTACGTTAAAGTATTCCTTTGCAGCTTTTCCCACAGTTTCACAGTGTCCTTTTGGGCAGTAAACTCCCATTCTCCAGTTATCCATATGAGCCTCCTGCAGGATGGATACGAAGTGTGAAGCTTCATTAAGTGGGACCAGCTTGTGGTCTGTTTTTATCATTGCTCTCATTTCAAGCATTTCAGGAGCTTTTGGAATATCCACAAGAACACATTGCTGGTCTACTCCGGCAAGTTCTGCAATCTCCTTCTCAGCTCTCTCTATTTTATCACGGTGCTTGAGCACGCCTTTTCCTGCATCCTCAAACCCTATATAAAGCGCCCGCTTATAGAGTTTGCGTGCATCGAGCCGCCTGGCAAGTTCTCCTCCATACCCCTTTGAGTTTCGCATGGCAGCTATAAGGTCTATGTCATCCATCTGCCTTAGCTGTAATGGGTCAAGCTCTCCGTCCTCGATCATATGCATAACGGCTTTTGAGCACATAGATTCCGAAATTCTGGTCACATGATGGTAATAAACCGAGGTATTCATCCAGAAGCGGGAGACAAGAAGAGATTCGGCTGCTTTAAGTCCCCCCTGATCAGTGACAAGCCTGTCTTCATGAAAACGCATCTGGTTAATCAGGCGGTTGTAGTCCACAACCCCGAAAGCAACACCTGTGTAATGAGAATCCCGGACAAGGTAGTCCATCCTGTCCACATCGATTTCACTGCTGAGGATTTGCCCTAATGATGTCTCGCCTTCAACGTGTTTTGCAAGTTCTCCAGGGTAAATCCCGTGCTTTTTCAGGACCTCTTTTATTTCCCCTTTTCCTAATATTTCCTTTATCTCGTCATGCCTGCGCCTGGTATATTTGTAAATAACATTCTCGGTTACATGGGAAAAAGGACCATGCCCCAGATCATGCAAAAGGGAAGCAACCCTGATCTCCAGTTTTTTATCCTCGTCGATCGAGTCGAGGTTTTTCATCAGCACAGAAGCAAGGTGCATGGTTCCGAGGGAGTGTTCAAAACGGGTATGGTTTGCTCCCGGATATACAAGGTTTGAAAAACCAAGCTGCCTGACTCTTCTGAGGCGCTGCATCTGGGGGGTAGCCAGAAGTTCCTGGATAATTTCGTCCAGTTCAATGTAACCGTGTACGGGATCAAGGACTACTTTCATTAAGCTTTAGACAGATGTCATTATATATTGCTGTATCTATTACTTTGATGCTATTAGTTTGACACATATATTCCAGGGCACCTGCTGCCCGAATATTAAAATAAGCTCGGAAAGAGGTATTATAAGCAGGTATAATCATGATCATATTTTCAGGCGGTACAGGAACTCCCAAACTCCTTGACGGGCTCAAGGAAATCCTCCCTCCGGAGGAATTGACCATTGTTGTAAACACTGCAGAAGACCTGTGGGTTTCTGGGAACCTTATCTCTCCAGACCTTGATACAGTGCTTTATCTATTCTCAAACCAGATTGACCGGAAGAAATGGTGGGGCATAGAAAATGATACCTTCAAGACTTATGAGCGTATGAAGGAACTTGGGGCAGATGAAGGAATGAAACTTGGAGACCGGGACAGGGTAACCCATATTATCCGCTCGAACCTGGTCAGAGACGGGGCATCTATTACGGATGCAACAGTAAAACTTGCATCTCTTTTCGGGATCGAGGCAAATATTTTGCCAATGTCCGATGATCCTGTTTCCACTTATATAGATACCCCAGAAGGAGTCATGCATTTTCAGGACTTCTGGGTCCGAAAACATGGAGAGCCCGATGTGCTTGGCGTTGATATCAGGGGAATTTCCGAAGCTTCGATTTCTCCAAAAGTACTCGAAGCACTTGAAAGGGAAGAAAATGTTCTCATTGGCCCGAGTAACCCTATCACAAGTATAGGTCCGATTATTTCCCTTTCCGGAATGAAGGATCTGTTGAAAATGAAAAAGGTCGTAGCAGTAAGCCCGATTATTGGAAATGCACCTGTCAGCGGGCCTGCTGGAAAACTGATGCAAGCATGTGGGCTTGAAGTCTCTTCCATGGGAGTTGCGGAATACTATCAGGATTTCCTTGATGTTTTTGTTTTCGATGAAAGGGACTGTGCAGATGAATTCGCATTTGAAAAGCTTGGATGCCGCGCTTCCAGGGCAGATACCCTGATGACCTCTACCGAGAAAAGCAAAGAACTGGCAGAGATTATAGTGGGGCTTTTTGATAATATCGTCTGCTGTTAATTTTTCCTATCTACCTTTCTCTTTTATTTTTATTTTCTTTCCTTTATATTCTCCCTATCCTTTTTTTCTACCTTTATGAGCCTTCAGCGTTAACAAAATTCGAAAGTTTTATGTATTACTTTTTTCATACATTGTAATACTAAAAAAATATAAAATTAGTAATTTATCTTAAATATTAGTTTCTATTTTCTGACAAATATCCTTTTTGTCAGACGAATTAAACTACTCATAGGCAAATAGAGGTAAATATATGATTCAAAAAAATGCGATTATGAGCAGGAAAATCAAAACAACAATCACAAGTTTTGTTTTCCTGACAATACTTATTTTATCCCTCGGGTCTATACCGGGGATGGCAGCTGAAAATGATAGCCAGGATCTGATGGCTCAGGTATTTGCCGCAGCCGAAAATGAGCTGGGAAATATCGGATCTAAAGATACCCTTATAATTACAGACATTGGATCTCCTGCGGAATCTTATGTTTTTCTGGACAATTTTTACTCGGAATTTAATAAAAGGAATATGAAATATACGGAAAATCTCCTTGTTGTCCAGAACGCGAGAAATGCTCCCCTGTGGTTTGCTTTCTTTAAGGAATCAAGCGGAGACTGTACTTTTATCAAGGTATCATATGGAGATGAGGATAAGATCAGCTATCAGGTAACGGAAAATATAGACTTCGATAAGCTTTACAAAAACAAAAGATCCAGAACAGCCTGGGATGAAAAAGTAAACTCAAAGGTTTTTGACGGGCGCGAGTTTGCCATTGTTACAATCGCCAATGCCTGGGCTACGGGAGATTTAGATTATGAACTAATGCAGTGCCTTGAAATACACAATCATTTCTGCCCCGGAGTTTCCAGCGGCATGGTGCTTGCACAATGGATGGAAGAAAATTATCCTCTTAAGGAAGGGGTAAGTTATACGGTTTTCTCCTGCCCCAACTGGTGTAAAGAAGATGTTTTCGTAAAGCGCTGGGATGCCACCCCTGGAAAAGGAGGGATCTATGTCTCATCGCTGACGCCTGAACAAAAAGAAGAGATTGGAAACTCTCCAGCCGGAATCTTCGTGGTTACGGATAAAAACGCCGGAACAATGAAGGCAGTGGTTCTCGGATTTGACTTTAATGTTGTGAATGCAAATTCCGGGGCAAAAGCTGACGATCCGGGATGGGCTTCAAAATACCTGGCAGACCTCTGGCTTATGGACAAGGAAAACTGGGATGAAGAGGGTCTTGTTACGAATATTGCGGTTATAGACATTGACGCAGATATCCTGAACAAAATGAAACTGGCTGGTAACAATCCTTATGAAGTCCTCGGGCTTCTCAAATCAGGAGAAGTATATGGTCCGGTAGAAGAAAAGGAACTGATGGGTCATGTTTTTTCCACAGCTGAAAAAGAGCTGGGAACTCTCAACCCCGAAAACACCTTTATAATGACTGATATCGGTTCCCCGGCAGGGTCTGATTCTTTTCTAAATGATTTCTATTCGGAATTTTTTGGAAAGGATCTGAAGTATACAAAGAACCTTCTTGTTGTCCAGAATGCAAGAAATAACCCTCTCTGGTTTGCTTTCTTTGACAAATCAAGCGGGAACTGTACTTATATTAAGGTTTCATACGGAGACAAAAATAAGATCCTTTCCCTGGAAACGGAAAATATAGACTTTGAAGCACTTTCCGGAAGCCCGGAAGCCATAGCAGCCTGGAATGAAAAATTAAACTCAACGGTTTTTGACGGGCGCGCGACTACCATCCTTACAATTGCCAATGCCTGGGCTACGGGAGATTTAGATTATGAACTTATGCAGTGTCTTGGACTACACAACCATTTCTGCCCCGGAGTTTCAAGTGGTTTTGTGCTCGCACACTGGTTGGAAGAAAACTACCCTCTTAATGAAGGGGTAAGTTATACGGTTTTCTCCTCCCCTCGCTGGTGTAAGGATGATGTTTTCTTAAAGCGCTGGGATGCCAGTCCTGGAAAAGGAGGAATCTTTGTCGCTGATCTGACAGCCGAAGAACGTGAAGCAATTGGTGGCAACATTGCTGGAATTTTCGTTGTTACGGATAAGAATGCAGGAACTATGAAGGCAGTTGTGCTGGGATACAACTCTTCTATTGTGAGTGCGAATTCCGGGGCAAAAGCTGACGATCCGTCATGGGTTTCAAGATATAAGAGTGATATCTGGCTTATGAATCCTGATAACTGGGACGGTCTTGTTACAGAGCTCGCAGTCATTAACATTGATGATGCTAAGCTGAGCAAAATGAAATTGGCAGATAGCAATCCTTATGAAGTTATAGGGCTGCTCTAAGGAGGGAACAGGTAGTACGGAATCTGCAGAATCGAACTGCATAAGTATGTTTAAAGCATGAGTTAGCTTTATCCAAAATTTTTAAATTTTTAATGGTTTTCTTTTTTACCATTTTTTATCTTTTTTTGCTTATTTTTAAAATAACAATCATCTGAGATAATAGATTAGTGAAATTAGATTTATGCGCTTAAATTTTGGGAACTCAGGATGTAAACCTGAAAGTTAGGTACAAATACAATGTATTATTTCAAAATCGGCATTAACAAAAATTATGAAAAATTAAATATCGACCTGCCGAAAGAAGGATCATAACCTGGAGCCTTTATTTTTCAATATCTTTGAAACTCCGGTATTAACACTGAAATAACTATTTATTATAAACTTCCTGCATCCAGAATATAAAAGGACTGGAAGCGTGAAACCAAAGTTATATCAATTACTTTGATGTTTTCCAGAAATCAATTTATCTCTCCCGGAGAATTTTTGTGTATTTAATACATTTATATTCATAGATTCGGGAAAAAGCATCTTGAGTGAGAAAGCTTAATTTTAGGATTTTACTTCCCGGAATATCGAGACAGCCAGAAAAAGGTTAAAATCATGCTTGAAAGACTGAAAGATTCACTGATCAAGACCCCTGTGACCAAGCGAGGAGAGTATAATTATTTCATCCATCCAATCTCTGATGGCGTACCTTCTATCGATCCCCACCTGGTTGAGGAGATAGCTGACTATATTCTGCAGATTAGCGATATCAAAAAAATTGATACTATTCTTACGATTGAAGCCATGGGCATTCCAGTTGCAATCGCCCTCTCCCTGAAAACCGGAATTCCTCTTACCATCATCCGGAAGCGGCCTTACTTCCTTGAAGGAGAAGTGGAACTCTCCCAGAGCACAGGGTATTCTAAGGGTGCCCTCTATATAAACGGGCTCAAAAAAGGGGACAGAGTAATTATCATTGACGACGTTATCAGTACAGGGGGAACACTTCTTGCCCTTGTAAAGGCGTTACAAAAGATGGGCGTTGAGGTAATGGATGTAATTTCAGTTCTAGGGCGCGGAGACGGGTTCCTTAAGTTGAAGGAACTCGGAGTTGAACCCAAGATTCTCGTTACAATTGATGTGAACGAGAAAGGTGTGGAGATTAAGGATGTCTTTAAGGATCATGGAAGCATTCGACCTGAGGCCTGACTATATAATCGGCGTAATAAAGGATACTAAAGCAAGGATCGTAGGCTTCCAGTTTCCTGAAGGTTTAAAGCGTAAAGGTCCTGAGATAGCAAAAATAGTCGAAGAAGCAACCGGGGCTGAAATTATCATCTCAGGGGACCCGTGTTTCGGAGCTTGCGACCTGGACAGTACTCTCCTTGACCACGTTGATATTCTTTTCCACTTTGGGCATGCGGAACTGGAGGAGGTCAAACTTTCGGATAAAGTATATTTTATCGAAACGCGCTCTTCAGTTGATCTCCGGCCCGTTGTTGAAAAAGCTGTTTCTGAGCTTAAAGGACAGAAGGTCGGGCTGATTACTACCGTTCAGCATGTCCATAAACTTCCTGATGTATGCACTGTGCTAGAAAGCAAGGGAAAGACCTGCATTATCGGACGTGGTGACTCCCGTATCTCCTATGCGGGCCAGGTACTGGGATGCAATTTTTCGGCAGCAAGGGATGAAGACTGTGACGAGTATCTTTACATCGGAAGCGGAGATTTCCATCCTCTGGGAGTATCTCTTTCTACAAAGAAACGTGTCATTGCAGCTGACCCATTTTCCGGAGAAGTCCGCGAGCTTGACCCATCAAGGATTCTGCGCCAGAGGAGTGCGGTAATTGCAAAATCTCTGGACGCAGAGGTTTTCGGGATCATTGTCTCAAGCAAAAACGGGCAGAAAAGGATAGCGCTTGCTTCTTCCTTAAAAAAACTTGCAAAAAAGCATGGAAAAGAGGCACACCTGATCCTTATCGGTCTGGTAACCCCGGACCAGTTGCTTCAGTTCAAGGTAGAAGCTTTCGTAAATACTGCCTGTCCAAGACTTGCTGTGGATGAAGTGGGACGTTTTCCTGCTCCTATGCTGACGCCCCAGGAGTTTGAAATAGTACTTGGAGAACGTGACTGGGAAAATCTTGTGCTGGATGAAATTACTGAAGATCCTGTATAATTTTTTACCAGACCTGAATGACTTCACAATCTTTTATCAGATTATGATTGAGTAATTATGAAAAACTAAAGGATATGAAACAGAGAAAACTTGAAATGCTGCTTGAAGAAATAGAAGGGTTTTCCGATCCTGAACTTGAACTTGAACAGTATCAGACGCCTTCTCTTCTTGCTGCGGAAATACTCCATTTTGCTTATATGCAGGGCGATCTTGATGACTCAGTCCAGGATCTGGGCTGCGGAACAGGCATTCTTACAATAGGAGCAAAACTTCTGGGAGCAAGGAAAGTAGTGGGATATGATACTGACCCAAAAGCTCTTGAACTTGCAAGAAAAAATGCCGATAAGCTTGGAGTGGAAGTTGAATTCATTTGCTCTGATATATCGGAGGTCTCAGTGCGGGTAAAAACCACAATTATGAACCCTCCTTTCGGGGCAAGAGTCAAAGGCAGGGATAGACCCTTTCTTTCGTCAGCATTAAGAACAAGCGAGGTGATATATTCAATCCACAACCGTGGAAGCCTTGCTTTTATCCAAAAGTTCATTAAGCCTGCGGTCATTACACACTCGTACGTTGCGAAGTTTCCTCTTAAGAGGACTTTTGACTTTCATCAAAAAGAAAGAGAAGTTATTGAGGTAGAGATTTACAGAATTGCTGTCAATGACTGAACCTGCATTCAGGAGCCCTTTAAGGAATCATGTTTTACAGCTTACATCTTTATGCTCCAATCTTAAAGGCGGAATTAAAAGTTATTGAACAGGGAAAAGATCATAAGATAGAGAATAAATCCATAATGTAGAAAAAAACTCACAGTAGAAATAAGTAGATTGGGACAGATGACTTTAGATATACTCTTAATGAGTAATTTTATCTTACATCTTTCTATCATTTATGCACTAAATGTACATCATGCTGAAAAAGAAGAATCGCTGGAACAGGGTGCTGGAATAATGTTTTCCATTCCTTAAATGAGTAAGCTATGGTTCATTTCCGCCAATAGTTCCACAATAATTATAAAAATTATTTCAATGATTAGCTATATCTCTAATAGCGATAGTTCGAATGAGGGATCATGATTAGAATTAGAAAAAATAAGACTACCAGGAAAAAATTAATGGATCCGGGTGAAGAAAATCCTGGAACTGATAAACCGGTGCCAGCAAGTGAAGAAAACAGGGATCAAATTAAAGTCCATCAGAGAGACCATCAGCCTCAGTTTAAAGTTCCATCCCGAGACCAGCCCAGAGGCCGGCCTAGAGATCAGTCGAAGGGCCAGTTCAGAGGAGATCCTGCTAATAAGAGAAAATTTACCTATTCCAAGAAAGGATCCAGGGATAGAAAGGAAGCGACGATTTTTAAGCCGTCTGCCGGAGAAGCCGTGAGGTCTGAAAAAGATCTTGAAAAAGGAGGTTTTGTTCTTCCGGGAGAACTTGTTGGAACTACAGAGGAGTTCAAACCAGGAGATGGTACTGCAATAATTGCAGGAGATATATATTCTACTGCTACGGGCAGTGTACTCATTGACAGAAAAGCCAGATTGGTCCTGGTTAAGCCAAACACGCTTACTCCAAATATACTGATTGAAGGAGATATAATATACGGGAGGATAACCGATGTTCGTGAGTCCGGAGCAGCGGTGGAAATTGCAGGAATTGAAGGAAAAGAAAACAGGGAAATCGTAAATGTAAGACCCGGGGATATTCATGTCTCTAATGTGAGGGATTCCTACGTAAAGTGGCTGGCAGATGAGTTCAGACCTTCTGATATCGTAAAAGCCAGGGTCGTTGATGTTGAAAGAATGCGCCTTACTACAGCTGAAGATTCTCTTGGAGTCGTAAAAGCTTACTGCTCAAAATGTAGAGGGGAACTTGTGCTGGAAGGGAAAAAGCTTAAATGTCCGGTCTGCAATATGACTGAAACCCGTAAGATCTCAACTGAGTATGGGAAAGGAATCAGGTAATTTTCTCTTTCCTATCTTACTTTGTGCGGGTTTCGACGTTTATGGCCTATAGATTCTGCGGCAGCTATTTATAACCAGTTATATTATTCACTATTTACAGGTGGTCACCAGTGGAACTGAACATTCTTAACAAAACAAATAATGAGCTTGAAGTCGAGATAAGAGGTGAAACTCATACCCTTCTTAATCTTCTTAAGAGTCTCCTGATTGAAGATGAAAGGGTTGAAGCGGCTTTTTACGACATGAAATATGTGAGCATCAGTGAACCTATCCTTTATATCAAAACCAATGGTGTCGACCCGATTCTTGTTTTAAAGGATGCGGCGGAAAGCGTTGTTTCTCAGTGCGACGAGTTTATCGATGTCTTCAGCAAGGCTGCAAATGCCTGAAGCTGACGACTGCAGGACGTCTCTTAAGAAGGCGTTTTGCTCCTTTTTCATTTCCCAGGAACTGTTTCCTGCTCCGTAATTTCAGGGTAGTATATTCTTTTCTACTTTACCTATCTGTTCTGGAGTATTTTTTTATGATTTTTCCCTGGAATACTTTTTTATGAATTCCTGATATATCACTTGATACATAGAGTTTCAGGCATTTAATTAACATCTCTCACAAGAAGGACAGAACCTTAGAGAGAAATTTATAGCTAAATTAGAAACTTACACTCATCACTGAGGTATAAAGAAAATGACACTCAATGACTCATTCTTACAGAAGTTTGCTTTCATAAATAGAGAGACACTTGACAGAATAAATATCGACCCTCTTCAGACTGGCGGGCTTTTGACCGAAGCTGCCAGGCAGGCCCACATGGAATGGGGAGATGGTTACTCTATCTGCGACTTCTGTGCTGGGGTTCTGGACCAGATCAAAAAACCCCCTATTCATGATTTCGTACACCAGGCGCTCCCTGAGTTTCTGGGCTGCGATGAAGCAAGGGTTACAAATGGGGCAAGAGAGTCTAAATTTGCTGTTATGCATTCCATAGGAAAGCCAGGGGACTGGCTCGTGCTAGACGGGCTTGCCCATTACTCCTCTTATGTTGCAGCCGAGAGAACCGGGATGAACATCAAAGCTGTGGCCCATTCAGGCAGCCCCGAATACTATCTTGATCCGGAAGGCTATGGGGCTGCAATCGAAGAGGTCATCAAAGAAAGCGGAAAACCTCCAGCTCTGGCACTTGTTACTTATCCTGACGGGAGCTACGGAAACGTCCCGGATGCCGGAAAGATAGCTTCAATATGCCACGAATACGATGTCCCTCTTCTCCTGAACGGGGCATATGCCGTAGGAAGAATGCCTGTATCTGCAAAAGAAATAGGGGTTGACTTTATAGTGGGCAGTGGGCATAAGTCTATGGCGGCTTCAGGTCCTGTAGGAGTTCTCGGAGTAAGTGAAGAATATGCTCCTGTTGTGCTCAGGAAATCCATACACAACAAGGTAAAAGAAGTTGAACTTCTGGGCTGTACTGCCCGTGGTGCTACAGTAATGACTCTGATGGCTTCTTTCCCTGAAGTGGTAAAACGTGTCCGGAACTGGGACCAGGAAGTTGAAAACGCCCGCTGGTTCTCTTCAAGGCTTGAAGATATGGGATTTATCCAGCGTGGGCAAAAACCGCATTCTCATGACCTTATGTTCTTTGAAGCTCCACGCTTCTATGAGATCTCCCAGAATGTAAAGAACGGCAGGTATTTCCTCTACAGGGAATTGAAGAGCCGCAATATCCACGGCATCAAGTCCGGGCTTACCAAGTATTTCAAGCTCAGCACATTTGGTCTCGGAAAGGAGAAGCTTGGCACTGTTGCGGATGCCTTTGAAGATATACTGAAAAAGTACGAAAACGTTTAAGCTTCCAAAATTATTTATCTGGCGTCTTAGAGTTGGCAGTTCTTTACTCTGCACGCTCTGATTCCTTTTTATTACTGAGCTTGTTTCAAAATTAGCTCCAATCCCCTTGACAGGCTGTCTCATAACTACTTTCAATTCTACAATTGGGTAATGCCCATTTCAATTTTTAATTCATTTCCAACAAGAAAACCTAAATTCGGCAGGTCGACATTAAAAATCGGAACATTTTTCCTGATGTCGTTTTATGCTGCCCCTGGCTAGAAACGGGATTGAAAGTTGCTTAACATGTGGCTCAACTATTACCATATATAAAATACTACAGGCTGTCTCAAAACTAAAGTTAATTCTACATTTGTGTCAATTTTTTCTACTATAAGGTTAATTCATATCTAAATTTCTCTGTTTTAAGTGGTCATGTTTTTAAAGTAAACGGTTCTCATTACCC
>JASGVX010000126.1 GCA_030054735.1 Methanobacteriota archaeon
CTGGAAACTTTATGACTGGGATGAGCAGGTGGAGGTCATTTGGAAACATTCTGCTGAGCTTTTTGACTAAAATAGGAAGTGGATACTGGCATGTAATGGATCCTCAGAACGGGTATACAGCAATTTCCAGGCAGGCTCTTGAGATTATTGATCTGGATTCAGTTTATCCTTATTATGGCTACTGTAACGACCTGCTAATCAAGCTTAACGCCTTTGGAATGAGGGTTATGGATGTGGTGATCCCTGCCCGCTACGGCAGAGAGAAATCATCCATAAAATACGGTAGGTTTATCCGCAAGGTTTCACCCATGCTTTTCAGGGGTTTCCTATGGAGGTTAAGGGTCAAATATACTGTTCTGGATTTCCATCCTCTGGTTCTATTCTACTTACTTGGGATGCTTTCAATACTTCTGACTGTATTCTTAGGCGTCTGGGGACTCGTGCAGATACTGCTTCAAAACTCGCTACCGTCCTATTATCCACTGCTTGGTTTCCTTGTACTTGGTACTGGACTTCAGATGCTCCTCTTCGGAATGCTCTTTGATATGCAGGTTGAGAAGAAAAGGAATGAAAGAGCAGGGCTTGCTCGTTAAAGTTTCGGAAGGTAAACTTCCAATCTTTTCTTATAATTGGCATAAACTCCGTGATGAGATTTTTCATCACGGACTTTCATGCCAAAGTAAACAAGACCTGAATTGAACAAGTTTGCTACTTTTTAATTTCAAATACGCAAGTCCTTCTGCGAATTGACACTATTGTAGAATTAACTTTATTTTTGAGACAGTCTGTCTGCATAAATTTTTGGTCAAGCTTTTTTTTTAAAAACTTTATTTTTGAGACAGTCTGTCTACATAAATTTTTGGTCAAGTTTTTTTTAAAAACTTTATTTTTGAGACAGTCTGTCTACATAAATTTTTGGTCAAGCTTTTTTTTAAAAAGGTTGAGCCAAAGCCTTTTAAAGGGGAACCTCACTCAATCTGCGTGACATGTCCAGACCAGCATACCTTGGCAAAATGCTCCTGCACTGGTGCGAAGCCTGCAATGTGCCTGTGCTCGGAAAAAACTGTGAGTGCGGCAATAGAACAAAAAAAGTTGAGGTCACTCCTCCCGGAGATATTCGCCCTGCTTTTAATTATGATATCAGACGCATAAATTCCGTTTCTGAAAAACAATTTAATGCTCCTCTTATCCCTGACGGTCACCTTGTAGTGCTTAACAAAGCCCCTTATGAAGACCGCATGGATGAAATTATAATGGACGGGGAAGTCATTGCGTCCATAAGGTTTGAAGTAGAGAGCTGCGAGTGGGTCCTTCTTCCCCGACTGGAAGGAGCAAGGCGGCTTTTTCAGGGAAGGGACAGAAAAGACCTGAAAAAATGGGTAGTAATTGAAAAGGAAATTTTGCCTTTTATCCTGAAAAAAGGTGCAAGTATCCTGGCTCCCGGAGTCCTTGACGCAGACCCTGAAATCAAAAGAGAGGAAGAAGTAGTTGTCCTGAACCCTGCAGGAGAAGTGGTCTGCTGCGGACGCGCAAGGATGGCAGGAAAAGAGATGATAGAGGAAAAGCGCGGAAATGCTGTGAAACCGCGCTGGAGTGCAGAACCCGCAGCTGCAAAAACTCTCGAGTCAGGGAAAAGCTGGGATGACGCCGTAAAAGCCAATGAAAAGATCCTGAGCTCCATGATAGATGAAGCTCATACATTCATAAGGGAGGTTTCAGGGAGTATGGACCTGAAGGTCAGCGTATCTTATTCAGGGGGAAAAGACAGCCTTGCGGTTCTCCAGCTCGTTAACGAAACTCTGGAAGATTATGAACTTATGTTTGCAAATACAGGGCTTGAGTTTCCTGAAACCCTGGAAAACGTCAAAGAAGTTGCGGAATATTATGGAAAGCCCCTCAAAACTGCAAGTGCAGGAGACTCTTTCTGGGAGTCTATAGGAGTTTTCGGCCCTCCGACAATGGACACACGCTGGTGCTGCAAGATCTGCAAACTCGGGCCAATTACGCAGTTGATTGACGAAAACTATGAGGGAGGCTGCCTGAGCTTTATAGGCCAGCGCCAGTACGAGTCCCATGCCCGTTCTATAAGCAAAAGGGTCTGGAAAAACCCCTGGGTAGGAAATCAGGTTGGAGCATCCCCTATACAGGGATGGACAGCTCTGCATGTCTGGCTCTATTTGTTCAGGACAAAGGCTCCTTTTAATCCGGCATATGAGAAAGGGTATGACCGGATGGGGTGCTGGCTCTGCCCATCTTCATCCTTATCCGACTTCTTCCTGCTTGAAGAAAGCCACCCTGAACTTGCAAAAAAGCTTAACTCTCACCTTCAGGCCTATGCAGAGAAAATGGGGCTTTCCCATGACTGGGTAAAATACGGTTTATGGCGTTTTAAACGCTACCCAAAGGTACTGCAGGAGCTTGCAGAAAGAAAAGGAATTTCTCTGATCCCCTCCCAGGAAGCTCCAAAAGAACTCAACTTTGAAGTTGCCACAGGATACAGGCCCTGCAAAGCAGGAGGAATTTCTGCGGATGGAAGTTTTGGGCAGGCAATAGATATAGAACTTCTGGGAGAAAGCGGCATGCTTAGACCTGCAGGTAAGGTTTCCTTCATTGAGGGAGCTGCTTCTGTTGCTATGGGAGAATCAAGAGCTCAGGTCTTTGCTTCAGGAAATGTGAATGGAAGAAGCGAAAATGAAAAAACACTGAAGAAGCTCATGCAAAAGCTTGAATTTTCAGTAAGGAGAGCTGTCCTCTGCCAGGGGTGCGGAGTCTGTGTAGGACACTGCGAACACGGCTCAATTGAAATGAAAGGAAAAAGAGCCTGGATAAAGGATAGCTGTATTCACTGCGGAGCCTGTATAGAAGTCTGTCCGCTTGTGAAATTCATCTAAACATGTACTGGGAATTGAAGATCAGATAGAATAAAAACCTAACTTCCGCCTTTTTAAGCGCATAAGGTTCTTATGATATCTTATTATGTGCTTAAATTTAAGCGCATGAATAACAAGTTCTAATTTAAAATAACAATCATCTAACATAGTAGATTAGTGAAATTAGATTTATGCGCTTAAATTTTGGGAACTCAGGTAAAAACAGATACTCAAAGAACAAAAAACCGATACTGGATGATAAGCAGAAAATTGGGTGAACCCATAGCAAGGAAGGGCTGATTGGACTTTTACCATAGAAGGCACCCCTCTCAGGGCTTCAGGCTTTGAAGCCTGTAACAATCATTATTCGGCATCAATATTGATTTCAAAACAACTTGCTATCTGGTTACCCCTCCGGTATGTACCTGTTATCTTTTGGCTGCCCTGGCAAGTTACCTGAATGTCCCATACTCGGTATCCTCCACTGTCGGCCTTTTCCTCATCTTCGGGAATAAATCTATCCCTCATTACCTGTAGTCCGTTACTGGTTACAATATCCCAGCTGAATCCGCTCACTGGATTTTCCGGAAACTGGATTGTAAACGGCTTTTTAATCATATTGTCCCTCTCTATTATTACATTTCTTGTGTGATAAATTTTATGAAAAAATTATTTCATAGGTTAAGAAAAAACAAGAAGGGTCAATGAAATAATTTTAATTGTCAGGTATGCAGTATATACAAAGCGTAAATATAAAATCATGTATGCAGTCCGGACCGTTTAGTTATTTAGCACGGTAAACATAATATTCAAACCCATAAAAGGTAAGCATAATTTTCAAACTCAAATGCCAGAATCAATAATCAAAAATCAAAAAGACTTTTTTGACCTTTGTTTTTCTGGAGTCCTCCTACCCTTACCCCCACGCGCCTGAATTCAGTCCTGTTTTCAGAAAGGAATTCACCCAGAATTTCCCTGGCTACCCGAAGAAGGACTTCCTTTGAAGAGACCGGGTGGGTAAGCGTGCGGCTCCTTGTGTACATCCTGAAGTTTGAGCTTGTGACTGTAACGGTTACAATCCTGAAGGAAAGCCCCCTTGAATCCAGTTTCTCGATAACATCTCCTGCCAGCCTTTCAAGCAGCGAAAAGATAAGCTCTTTATCCAGAGTATCTTCAGGAAGTGTTGCAATCCTTCCGATCTGCTCCGAGCCTTCTCTTTCTTTAAGAGGAGAGTTATCAATTCCTGCAGCAGCCTGTTTAAGCCACGTGCCCCGGGACTTTCCAAAGGTGGAAATAAGCTCAATAACATCGTGCTCTGCAAGGTCCTTTACTGTGAATATGCCCATTTCCTGAAGTCTTCTTGCAGTTACGTCCCCAATCCCCCAGAGCTTGGACACTTTCAGCGGCCAGAGAAAATCTTCCAGATCCTGAGGGCTCACAACCGTCATCCCATCGGGTTTTTTTGCAGAGGAAGCCATCTTGGCAATTAACTTGTTAGGTCCTATCCCTATAGAACAGGTAAGGTTTTCCTTTTCTTTTATTTCCCTTTTAATCTGCATTCCAATCTCAAAAGCAAGGTTAAAATCTCCGCCGGTCCTTTCGGAAATCTCAAGGAATGCCTCATCAACACTTATCTGTTCAAAAGAATCGCCATTTTCTCCGGGGTCTGCATAGCTGCGGAGGATTTCCATGATCCGGTCAGAAACCGAAGTGTATAATTCCTTTCTGGCAGGCAGGAAAACAGCTTCAGGATTTAGTTTCTTAGCCCTTGAACAGGGCATTCCTGACCTGATCCCAAATTCTCGGGCAATGTAGTTGCATGTGCTTACAGATCCGCTCATTTCGCTTCTCCCTGAGAGCATGCAGACCACGACTGCTTTTCCGTGGAGTTTTGGGTTTTCCCTTTCTTCGATGGCTGCATAAAAATAGTCCATATCCACATGGAGAACAATACGCTGCATTAAAGGAAAAGATGCTGGGAAGCTTTGTATAATTATCCCTCGTTCTTTGGAACAGGAAATATACAGAAAATTGAGAACAAGCTTAGATAAAGTCGTAAAAACATAAAACACAAGCAGCAAGATGGAATTATGGTTATTTACATAAAATGGAAGAAATATAAAATAAAAGCCATAACACATAAAAAAGATAACTTCATTTATATGTAATACTATTTTTTAATAAAGTAATTTAATCAGTTAAACACGATCTTCATACAGGACGTTTTCAAGTATGAGTATATCGAACCCTCCACACAACTCCGAAGAAGCAACAAATACCCTGAAAGAAACAGAAGGCCGGAGAGATCTTAAAACAGATGCCGGTCACAAAAAAGCATACAAATCATCAGAGAGGATCGGTACTCCTATCCTTGAAGTAAAAGACCTCTGCCACAGATATCCTCACCTGGAGGAAAATGCCCTTGATAGGATAAACCTCAAGGTATACGGGGGAGACAGAGTTGCAGTGCTTGGGTCTAACGGAGCAGGAAAGTCAACTCTCTTCAAACACCTTAACGGGATCTTGCGCCCTCTTTCCGGAGAAGTCCTGATAAAGGGAGAAAAAATAACTAAGAAAAACGTCCGGATGTGCAGGGAAACGGTAGGGATAGTTTTTCAGGACCCTGACGACCAGGTGCTTGCTCCAAGTGTTGAAGAGGATGTGGCTTTTGGGCCAATTAATATGGGGCTGCCCAGAGAAGAAGTAGAAACGAGGGTTAAAGAAGCCATCAAGATGGTAGGACTCACGGGTCTTGAAGAAAGAGCTCCGCACCACCTGAGTGGAGGGCAAAAGAAACTCGTGGCAATTGCAGGCATCCTTGCCATGCGCCCTGAAGTTATTGTGCTTGATGAACCCACAGCCGGCCTCGATCCTATGACATCTGCCCGCGTCCTTGAGTTGATTATGAAAATGAACAGGGAACTTGGAATCACCCTGCTTCTTTCTACTCACAATGTAGATGTTGTCCCTTATTTTGCGGAGAGAATACTTGTGCTTCATCATGGAAAACTTATAGCCGATGGAAGCCCTGATGAGCTATTCAACGACCCTGAACTCATGAGGGAAGCTCACCTTAGACTTCCGAGAGTTGCTGAAGTATTCGAAATGCTCCAGCATGAAGGGCTCGACGTAAAAATACAGATAACAGCCGAAGCAGCCAGAGACGAAATACTGCGGCTCATAAGCTCGAGACAGAAAAACGCCGGGATCGAGTGAAAGTCGAAAAAAAGGCTCCTTACAGGAGAATATAGAATGGTAAGTCTCATTGATATTGAACGTGAATCATATAAAAATAGTCCCATACACAGGCTTGACCCCAGGGTAAAATTACTCTTTGCGCTTGCGATAATCATTTACGTTGTTAGCCTGCCAAGGATTCACGAAAAAAATATGCTTCGCCTTCCTGCTGTAGAGGTTTATTTGCTGCTTCTTGTGCTTGCTGCAAAGCTGGATTTAAGATACTTTTTCCTTCGTGTTCTTGCAATTTTACCTTTTGGGCTCGGAATCGCTATTATCCAGCCTTTTCTGAGACCTGCCTTCATAGAAAACTATACGCTTTACCCTCTTGACCTGCCTTTAGGGCTAAGCATAACCTATGAAGGACTTGCTTTTGGGATCTCACTGCTTGCGAAATTTCTGGTCTGTGTAACATCCATAGTCCTGCTATCTTCCACCACGCGGATGCGAGATATGGTTGTAGCAGCCAGCAGGATAGGCATCCCGCAGGAATTCACTCTGCTCCTGAGCATGATGGTGCGTTACCTCTTCCTTTTCTGGGCTGTCCTCAAGAGGATAATGATCGCGCAGCAGACCAGGCTCTTTGACATCTGGAACAAAGATGTGCCGAGAAAATGGATAATCGAACAGGTAGGAAACAGCATGAGCTCAATCTTCATACGCTCCTATGAGCAGGGGGAAAGGACCTATATCAGCATGCTTTGCAGAGGCTATGGGAGTGGGCACGAAAAATCTTATTACAGGACTAAAATCAGAACTGCAGATCTATTATTTCTGCTCCTGAGTGCAGGTTGCATATTATATATTCACCTTTATGTCTGAATGATCTGCTGCCTTAATTTTTCTGAACATTCAGACATAAAAACTGAGTAATTATGGGTTCAGAAACCTACTTTTTTCGGAAATATGGAGCTTTTCAGCTCCGTTTAATAAATACTACCGTATTATTAACTGGAGGCTCGGGCTGTACCCTGAGATATTCTTCAAATCCTGAAGGGAGATCAAAGAAGGAACTCCCGTCCAGAATTCTCCGGAGGCCCTTTTCGTAAAGGCGGTAGGATACCTTACTTCCTTTGGGCAGGACTTTTGCGAGATGTTTGAACACTTCCTTTTTGGGTTCAGCCTGGGCGGCGACCATGTAAAGGTCACAGTTATTTTTAAGGGGCAGGCTGAAATGGTTTCCTTCTATTATTTTGATGTTTTCGGAAAGCCCGAGGCAGGAAATTACCTGCCTGGAAAGGGCTGCCCTCTTTCCATCCTGTTCAATCCCGATTCCAAAAAGGCCGTATTCACGGCAGAGCACTATCAGGCTCAGGGGGAGAGGGCCGCTTCCAAGAAAAAGGGTACAGTCTCCGGGTTTTAGACCGGAACCTGTATATTCGGTTCTGGCAAGCTGAATATAATTTGGATAAAATGTAAAATTGCGGAGAGTTTTCCATGGATCAGAGCTTTCAAGAAGGTCTTTTGCCTGTTCAATCTCAAGTTTCAGGTTATATAAAAACCGGAAGCGAGAGATCGTATTCAGAAGATGATCAAAATCCGGGGATTTAAGGATTGCATCACTAGACTTTTCATCTAGATCCAGGGCTGCAAGTTCATCCAGCCTTATAAATATGGCATGCAGTTCTTCAGATGAGCTTTCCAGAATTTCTTCATCTCCAGGTTCACTTACTATGACAGAAATCTGACGAAGCTCGTCAATTAAGAGTGCAGTATCTATTTCAGGAATGTTATACACACTCCAGGAAGACCAGGGTGTTGTTTACCTTTCCAGATGGATGTATTTCAGTTATTTTTCGAAAGCCTTTGATCTGTTCCGGATGGACTGGCCAGTAGAGCAACTGCCTCATTCCGGTATAGTTGCGGTAGCACACAGAAATAGATTTTTCAGGCGAGGGGTTTCTATTTTTTATAATAGAATGGAGGTTCTCAAAAATGCGCTCTTTTGGTTCAGCGAGCCCTGCTACAAGCACAGAGTCCCAGTCAAATTCTGCAAGGATATTTTCATCTCCCTCGACAATATTGATTTCTTTTTCGAGACCAAAGTGCTTTACACAACTTTTTGCCAGTGCCACTGCTTCGGGGTCCTTATCCACGCCTATGCAGCGGATTCCGTATAGTTTACTTAGAATAAGCAGGGTGACAGGAAGAGGGCCGCAGCCTATAAAAGCCAGCACTTCCATTTTAGGGGAATTCTGTACATGGGTTTTCAACATATCTTCGTATCTGGAATACAGAGGAAAAGATTTCAACATTCCCCAGGGATCCTTGCAGTCCAGAATTTCTCGTGCAAGATGGGTCTCATGCAGACTAAAAAAACGGGTGTAACTGGCGTAGACAACAGGAAGCAAAGATCTTATCAAGGGGTCTCTGAGTATGGTCTGACAGAGATCTTCAGCAACATCCAGATGCACAAGATCATCCAGTTCGGAGAAGATTTCATAAAGGCCTGGAAGATTGGACTCTGCCATAGTACTTAAATCCAGGTCTTTAATTCTGTCGTAAAAATGCAACATGTGAGACCTTATGTCGTATAATTGTAGCTCATATTTCTGAAATAGAAATGGATCGTTAACGCTTTCCGCGCCCAGTAGATGGTGCATGTGTTCAAGTCCTTCTCAATTCATTGTAAACATACAGTGAAACAAATAACGAGTTTTGAGAAAAACTATATAAGGTTGTTCATATTTATTGTAGAATAACAATATTGTGAATGTTCATTCTACTACATATAACAAATTATGAATAAAATAATATGAAACAGCTGTGACAATCAATTTTAAACAGAAACGAAAAAAATTATAACTGTTAACAGTGAAGAAATAAAAATGTCAGGGCATTTGATGGAAATGAATTCAATTTAAAAAAGAGAAAAAAGTCTTGTTCTTGCT
Source organism: Methanobacteriota archaeon (assembly GCA_030054735.1). Lineage (GTDB taxonomy): Archaea > Halobacteriota > Methanosarcinia > Methanosarcinales > Methanosarcinaceae > Methanosarcina. The sequence continues at coordinate 8,999 of JASGVX010000126.1, forward strand.
TTTTCTGTCCGGATATAAGAAATATGGAGTTATTCTTAAGAAGCCTCTGTGAAAATAAATGCCTTTTTCTTGAAACTTCCAAACCTCTAAGAGAGGATTGATTGCAGTATATACAAATCCAGTTTCGAAAAAGAGAATAGAGATATTTTCAGGGCTTATTTCTCATAGAGAGGTTATTTTCTCATAGAGAGGTTATTTTCTCATAGAGAGGTTATTTTCTCATAGAGAGGTTATTTTCTCATAGAGAGGTTATCTTCTCATAGAGAGGTTATTTTCTCATAGAGAGGTTATTTTCTCATAGAGAGGTTATATTCTCATAGAGAGGTTATTTTCTCATAGAGAGGTTATTTTCTCATAGAGAGGTTATTTTCTCATAGAGAGGTTATTTTCTCATAGAGAGGATATTTTCTCATAGAGAGGTTATGTTCTCATAGAGTGGTTATTTACAAAAATAGAGGTAATTTAATCATAGAGAGGTAGATA
>JASGVX010000127.1 GCA_030054735.1 Methanobacteriota archaeon
TCAGGGCAGTCTTTGTTCCAGCAAAAAAATTGTGAAAAATCGATTTCAGAAGTAATTATGATGCCTCCAAATAATAATAGATTCAAGATTATATAAAACTATGTCTATGATTTGGGGACACGACCAAAAATTTAAGAGTAAGGTAAATTTAAGTATTAATTTAATTCAAAAAAAGAAGAAGGGAAACCTATATAAAAATTCAAATTTTCGTATTTTTCAGTTTCCCGATAGAGGTGATACTATCGTTCCCATAATTCAAGTTGCACTTGATCTTCTGGAACTTGACCGCTCAGTAGAGATTGCAAAGGAAGCAATCGCAGGAGGCGCGGACTGGATAGAAATAGGAACTCCCCTGATAAAGAGCGAGGGCATGAACGCAATCCGTACCATGAGGGAAGCTTTTCCGGACAGGACAATTCTTGCCGACATGAAAACCGTAGATACCGGAGCCATGGAAGTGGAGATGGCGGCAAAAGCTGGTGCAGATGTGGTAATTATTCTCGGCAGTGCTGATGACTCTACAGTTCTTGACGCACTCCGTTCAGCACACAAATATGGGGTCAGGCTGATGGCAGACCTGATTTCGGCTCCGGACCCTGTAAAAAGAGCAGTAGAATTAGAGGCTCTGGGTGTGGACTATGTAAATGTCCATGTAGGCATAGACCAGCAAATGCTTGGAAAAGACCCTATATCCGTTTTAATGGAAATTTCAGAAAAAGTGAATGTTCAACTTGCAGTAGCTGGAGGGCTTGATGTCGAAAGTTCGGCTCAGGCGGTCAGGGCAGGTGCCAGGATTGTAATAGTGGGAGGAAACATAACCCGTTCTGACAATGTCACAGAAGCTGCAATGAAAGTAAGGAAGAGTGTGGACTCTCCTGACTCTGTAGATATTCGGGACAGAGGAACTGTGGATCAGGAGATAAAAGAGATCTTTAAGGAAGTTTCTACCTCAAATATATCGGATGCAATGCACAGAAAAGGAGCAATGAAAGGCATCCATCCCCTTGTAAGAGGAAAAATGGTAGGACCTGCAATCACAGTGCAATGTTTTCCCGGTGACTGGGCAAAACCAGTCGAAGCCATTGATATTGCAAAACCGGGAGATGTAATAGTAATCTATAATGAAAACAAGGATATCGCATGCTGGGGAGGGCTTGCAACCCTGAGCAGCCTGAATAAAGGAATTGCAGGCGTGGTAATAGAAGGGGCTGTAAGAGATATCGACGAAGTGGAAAATCTCGGACTTCCGATTTATACCAGCAATACAGTGCCAAATGCCGGAGACCCAAAAGGGTTTGGAGAGATAAACGCTGAAATCACCTGTGGTGGCCAGACTGTTAAGCCCGGAGATTATATAATAGGTGATGAAAGCGGGGTTGTGGTTGTCCCGAAGGAACGCGCCTATGAACTCGCAAGAAGAGCAAAGGAAGTAAATAAAACAGAAAAAAGGCTCTTCGATGAGATCCGAAGGGGTGGAACCCTCTCAGAGATTCTGGAACTCAAGAAGTGGGAAAAACATTGAGAAAAGCGTTCTCTGAAAACATCTGGAAACTGGAAGTAACGCAGGATAAAAAAACAGAGAGTGAACTACCTCACCCTATGAGATAAAAGGTAGGACTTATGCAGTTGAATTGAAAACCACGAGCGGAAGTGACTTTACTGTATAAACTCAAATAATGTTGACGAGCCTGCATGTGTCTGATTTTACATTTCAAGTGCGTAAGTCCTATATTACTTAGGAATGGTGAAAATTTAATTTCAAACACTTATACCCCATATTATCATTATTGGTATTGTGAAGTGCAATTATAGAGCCATTACCAAAGTGAAAACTTGAAGTAATATTTCAACCATTCCTTAGCTGTTTGAATCACTTGGTCATAACTTAAGGCATCGGCAGACCAGGCTGTTTAAATCTGTTCAAACACAGTTTCCAACATTCTTGGACCTTTTACTTTGCTATAGTGATTCTCTGCCACTCTATGCCTTCGTAGGTCGTCGGAGCAACTGTCACATTTTGCAAGCGGGTGTTATATGCATATTGTTTATCGGGACAGCACAGAGTAACAATAAGCGCCTCGTCATTGATCAGCTTAAATATCTGATCATACTTTGCCTGGCGTGTTGACTCATCCTGTGTCTTAATGACCTCGTCAAGATATTTATTTAACTGCGAGTCATACCAGCACACAGACATGCCGCTCTCAGCCCGATAAAACATGGAACGTAAAAATCCGTGAGGATTCCATGAGTCCTCATATGTGCGGTAAATAATCATATCAAAATTACGGTTTTTCCAGATCGCGTCATAATAGGCCGAAATGTCCCGTTGCTCAAGCCGAATATCAATTCCGACATCTTTGGTAGCCGCCTGTAGATATTCGCACATAGGTTTCCAGGCTGCATATTCCTCAGACTGAAAAACAAGCGTAAGGGATAGTGGCACGCCGTTCTTATCAACGATCCCATCCCCATCAGTGTCCATATATCCCGATTCAGCCAGCAGTTCTTTAGCTTTTTCCGGGTTGTAAGAGTAACCTTTGCTGTTTTCGTCAGTAACGTAGGGTACCGTGTCGGGTAAAATACCCTTTGCGACAACTCCGTCGCCTCCGAGTATATTATCCACGATGCTGTTTTTGTCTATTGCATAATTTAACGCAAGACGAACATTTTTGTCCTGCAGTATTTTATTTTCTTGATTTAGCATTAGGAAAAATCCCATTGTACCTTCAGTGTTTTTAACGGCAAGATATTTTGATGACTCGATGATTGATTTGCTTTCGGAGGGTAGATCTGCAAGAGAAAGGTCAGCTTCTCTGCTCTGAAGCGCCATAATTCTTGATCCGCCGTCAGTAACTTTTCTGATGGTTATCTTTTTAATACTCGGTTTTGTTCCGTAGTAGTACGGGTTAGGCGCCATGACCACCTCTTCCTCGGGGATGTAGCTCTCCACCATCCACTCACCCGTACCAATCATTTTTACAAAATTGCCGTTTGTATCAAATGAATTCTCAGACGCAATGCGGAAAGGCCGTGGGTAAGTCAATTCAATGATCACGGGATAGCAGTTTTCCTTAAACGTCAGCCTGACAGTGTAGTCGTCTAATTTCTCCACATTTGTAAGCGGCGTGGAAAATTTCGTGGGTTCCCAGCGCTTTGCACTGCTTACCACGCTGTCCGCGTTAAAGCTGGTACCATCTGAAAATTTGACATCTTCACGTAAATAGAAAGTATACTGCGTTCCATTATCGTTGATTTCCCATCTCTCAGCAAGCCCCGGTTCAATCACGCCGCCTTTCCCGTATTTAACCAGCGGTTCGTATACCATTTCATAAAGGCACATTTCCGTGCTGGATTCAATCGGGCTGGCGTCTTCCGGATTCATCATGCCAGAAACCATAATTGTAATAGAATCGAACTGATTGCTATCGTCCATGTCGGTAGCAACTGAAGAACCAGAAGTCCCGTTCTGAGTATCGTTTAACACTTGATTTGAAATGCATCCACTTATCAACAACACCAGTGATAGTGCTGACACGATAACTGCCCAAATACATTTTTTCTTCATTTTTTATTCTCCCTTTTATAATGCTTATACGATATGACATGCTACAAAATGACCGTTTGCGACCTCTTTTAGCAAAGGCTCTTCGTTTATGCAACGTTCCGTATAATGAGGACAGCGCAGAAAAAACCGACAACAGTGATTTGAATCAGGTATAACTGTTGTATCAATTATGCTTTCAATCGTGCATTTTTTTCGTTCTGCAGGTACCTTTGCTGGTATACACGAAAACAGTAGGCTGGTATATGGGTGAAGTGTGTTTTGCATCGAGTTATTCTTTAAATCTATTTGCTCCACTATCTTTCCCGCATACATAATGGCCATAATATCGCAGACATAAGGCACACAGTTGAGGTCGTGGGTGATAAACAAGTAGGTTATACCAAATTTGTTTCGTAGATCGTTAAGTAAAGTCAGAACTTGTTTGCGCAATGAGTAATCAAGGCTGGAAACAGGCTCGTCACAAACAACGAACTCTGGGTGAAGAACAAGGGCACGTGCTATATTGGCGCGCTGGCGTTGCCCTCCGCTCAACTCCTTTGGATACCTCTGAGCGTATGAGGTATCTAGCCCCACCTGTTCCAATATTGTCTCAATTTTTCCTAAGCATTCTTTTTTTGATACTTTCTCGCTGTTTTTAATAACCTCGGCAATACTTTCTCCTATAGTATAGGACGGATCAAAAACGCTGCTGCTATTCTGAAAGATCATCTGAATATTACGCCGTAATGGGCGCATTTTTCTAAGGGAAATGTTTGATATTGACTGTCCTCGGAACAGTACCTGTCCTTCTGTTGGCGTTTCCAGTCCGGCCATCATTCTGCCAAGCGTGCTTTTTCCGCTTCCGCTCTCCCCGACAAGTCCTACTGAACATCCCTTCTGAATTTTAAGAGACACTCCGTTTACGGCAGGGACCTTCTCTTTCTTTTTTGAAAACAAATTTTGTTTTTCATAGGATTTTCGTATGTTCAGGGTTTCCGCCAATACTTCCATGGTCAAACCTCTTAGAGCGTCGCCGCCAGTAGCTGGCGTGTATGCACATGTTGCGGATTATAAAATATGTCATCTACCGTGCCGCTTTCCACAATATGTCCATCCTTCATGATGCACACGTCGTCTGCTATTTCTGCAACGACTCCCAAATCGTGCGTAATAAGCAAAATTGCAGTTCCGTCTCTCTTCCGCATAGAATCCAAATGATGCAGGATTTGAGCCTGAATCGTTACATCAAGAGCGGTCGTTGGCTCATCTGCAATAAGAAGCAGTGGACGGAAAACACTGGCGATGGCAATCATAACACGCTGGCACATTCCTCCGCTCAGCATAAATGGGTACTTTTTCATCAATTCCTCTGGCTGCGGCAGGCTGACAGCCAGAAGTTGATTGAGTGCAATGGTGCGAGCTTGATTTTTTGTTATTTTTTCATGTATCAGGACTGTCTCCACCAGCTGCTCTCCAATAGTTAATAACGGATTCAGCGAATCAATTGGATCCTGAAAGATAATGCCGACACGATTAGATATATAAGAACGCTTATCTTTTTTGGGTAGAGAAAGTACATCTGTCCCTGCCAAATAAATCTCACCATTTGAGATGATAGCATTTTTATCCTGAATACCCATTACCGCAAGTGCGACCGTTGATTTTCCACTGCCACTTTCCCCAACAAGTGCGGTGATTTTTCCCATTCTTGCAACAAGTTTCAAGTCTATTACGGCATGGATGTTTTGATCCGGCATAACGTAGTCCAGAGAAAGGTTCCGGATATCTAATATCACATTTTCACTCCGAACTCCCTTGTCAATCTTGTATTGCATTTTTCAGTCCTTCCCCCAGAAGATTGAATGCCATGACTGTAATAATAATTGCAATCCCCGGATAAATCATCAACTGCGGCTGTGTCTGGATAAACTCTTTACTATCGCTGAGCATAATACCCCACTCGGGCGTAGGCGGCTGAGCACCCAACCCTATAAAAGAAAATGATGCAATGGCCAGTATAATCGAACCAATTTCAAGTGTGGCCATTATGATTATTGGTGAGGCGATATTGCGAAGTATATGCCGGAAAATAATCTGACTGTGAGTACAGGCGGCTGCTTTTGCTGCAAGAATAAAGTCCTGCTGCTTCATCTGCATTGCCATACCACGTATTATTCTTGCATAAGACGACCACCACACGCTTGCCATGGCGATAATCATATTTTTCGCACTGGGTCCCAGCGTACCGGCTATGGCTAATGCCATCAGAAAAGTCGGAAGTGATAAAAATATGTCGGTAACCCTCATAATAAACGTGTCTACACGACCGCCTGCATACCCGGAAAGGAGCCCTATCGGGATACTAATTACCATCATTAGACCCAGTACGCACAGGCTATATATTAGTGACATTCGTGCTCCCCAAATCAGACGAGATGCGATGCATCTCCCCAGATTATCAGTGCCAAGCCAATATAATGAGCTTGGGCCTTCTAAACGCATTGACATATTCACCTTAAGTGGGTCATTTGGAGCAATTACAGATGCAGCTATGGCAATGAAGATGATCAAAGCCACTATTACAAGACCGAAAACTGGTGCTTTTTGCGTAAATATACGATTTATAATGCCATTGGATGAACGAAACCATACATTTAATTTCTTTATTGCTTGAATTTTGATCTGCATCATATGTTCATCATCCTCATCCATTTTTAAGACGCGGATCAATGATGCCGCATACGATATCTACAGCCAGGTTAATTAACACCATCAAAACAGCCATAAACAGCACATATCCTTGGACTACTGGATAATCTTTGAGCTTAACAGATTCGAGAGCCAGTTTTCCAAGTCCGTTCCATGAAAATATTGATTCGATAATGGCAGATCCAGCTAACAAAGAGCCAAATCCAATTCCAAGCTTGTTTATTACAGGAAGCATTGCGTTTTTGAGAGCATGTTTTGTTATAATATTATATTCACTAACGCCTCTTGCTCTGGCTGCACGGATATATCCTTTATTCAGTACTTCCTCCATATTTGTGCGAACAAGTCGGACATAAATCCCACCACTGCATGTAGACATTGTAAGAGCAGGTATTATTGGAAATTTCATTGAACTTCCACCTAGCACAGATATTAGTCCAAGACGAGCTCCGAAAATATACAGCAGAATGAGTCCCAACCAGAATTCGGGCATTGATACACTCCAAAAACAGTATATCCTGGTAATCTTGTCAATCCACGAGCCGGAAAACACCGCTGATAAGATTCCAAGAGTAAATGAAATTAGAATTAAAAACAATAGTGCGAGAAGTGCCAACTGTAATGTTTTGGGAAAATACTTAACAATCTCGTTAACAACAGGCTTGTCATTTGAATAAGAAAAGCCCAAATTGCCCCTCACCGCATCCTTAAGCCAATCGGCGTATTGGACGAGAACCGGTCTGTCAAATCCCATTTCGGTTTTTATTTCCTCAATCTGCTCATATGTTGGCCTGTCATATTTCTTTTCAGCCAGTGTACGTGCTGTGTCGCCGGAAGACATGCTACCAAGAATAAAAGTTATTAATGAAACAGCCAGCAGTACCGGAATCAATGTGAGCAACCGTTCACCTATGTTTTTAAGCATTGCTTCACTTCCCGTACCTGTGATGTTACTCGCAGTTTGAACACTCTCCTATCTCTTCTATTTTTGCAACTGTGGTTCAATAAGGGCCCTGTAAAAGCTGGCTGCTTTATTAATTTGTCGAGGTTGTTGACTTATAAACGCGGATATACTTAAAAACCACACTCTGTGGACAAAAGATCGACTGTCACTTCGCCTGTTACATCTTTTTTAGAATCCGCGGAGGAGCTGTGCAAGCCGTAAATATTTTGCCACAAGGCGCGGCATTTAGTGTGTCTTTTTTATTTTTCTCCTCCCACCAAAAATGGAGGATGCATACTGTTTATATCCTTCTGCTTTTCATTGAGTATCCGTTCACCCACTGTAGTATCTGCAAATACCTTTGAAAATCCGAGTTTAAGCATCAAATCCAAATCCCACTGCGGCCTGACTTTGTCACTCATAAACAGCTTCCGGCTGAGTGCTTCACTTTCAGCTTGATCCTTATGCCGGTGCATCGGGTGCCCGTATTTTTCAAGGATCTCTCTTTCTTTTTTCTCATAGGCTTTTTTCATATTTTCATTAAACAGGTACAGATACCAGCAAGCGTCGAAGACAAGAATCCTCCCGCCGGGTCTTAGAACGCGGTACCATTCTTGATATGATCTGGCAGGGTCGTTAAGTGTCCATGTGAGATTACGGCAAACTAACAGATCAAAACTGTTATCTGGAAATTTTAAATCCTGACAGTCCATAGTCATTAACTTTGCATTAGCACCTTCACGTGCAAGGTTAAGACGTGCAAACTCGATCATGTTTTCTGTTAAGTCTATACCAGTAACATTATGTCCACCCTGTGACAAGATAATTGGAAAAAATCCCGGTCCGGTACCAATATCCAGTATATCAAGAGAATCTTTGGAGGGAGCGTGTTCCAGTACCAAATCGGACCATGCTTTTCTCTCAAAGCCGTTTAGTTCACTATTAATAAGTTCACTGTAACCTTGCGCCTCACCTTCCCAATAATTTTTAATGCGGATGTTTAAACTCATTTTACTGTCCCTCTAATATGCAACATTTTTTGGCTAGATTCATGATAATTCTAGTAAAATTACTATTTTTTGATAATATCTTAGAAAAAAATGTATAGATTTTTTTATTGATATTTTATTTTTCCAAATAACCTTTAATATTTTAATAATCTTTAACTAATATTTTTATAACAAATATCAAATTTATTACTTCTTGTTGTCAATTCTTTTTAATATAATTTTGTGTGATATATATTGTTATTTGGCTAACAAATGTTATCTTTCTTAATAATGACAGTGTGCCGAAAATTCTGTAAATTCTAAGTTAAATTTTTCCATATGGTATGAAAGTAGGTTCTTCTGAAGCTGTATCTTCGTCTCACAAACTTTCTGAGATTTGTGATTTTACAGAAAATTAGTCACGCTGCCATTAATGATAGCGTACCGAAAGTTCTGTAAAATATGATTGACTCTGTATCCTTTTTCTTTCATCACAAAAATAAGGAGGCAGAGTCAATGGTAGATTTATTCTCTCTCATAAAAGATTATCTTGTCGATCAA
>JASGVX010000128.1 GCA_030054735.1 Methanobacteriota archaeon
TGATGCCGATTTTGGGAAAAATACGTAGTATTTGTACGTTACTTTTAGGTTTACATATGATCAATTAATAATATCTCATACTAAACTTTTATGAAAAAATGATCCAGTATTCATATATGTGGTGATATTTGAGCCACATGTTAAGCAACTTTCAATCTCATTTCTAGCTGGTGATACAATAAAACGACATCAAGAAAAATGTTCTGATTTTTAATGTCGACCTGCCGATGTAGGCTATTAATACTGGCAGACTATAAACGCTTTCAATCCAGAATCGCTTGCCTGATTGACAGGCGATAAAAATTGGATGTATTATGATGAAGCCGGCTTTCCGCAGATGTCCTTCAATTTTTCACAATATCTTCTACTATCGTTTTTCTTAAATACACCCGGGCCACTCAAAAATCTATTTTCCAAATTCCCAAATTTTTCGACCTTTTACCTTCATTGAAATACTTTCTATTTCCATTCCCAAAGCTTCAACCGAGACAATTAATGAAAATTTTCGAATAATTCTCAAAAAACAACAGCAGAAAAATTGTTATTTTTTTGCAGACATCTGCGGAGAGTCAGTTGTAGAAGAAAGAAAATATCTGTTGTAAAACTTTTTCTTATAGTCGAATACACCTCTAGATTGCTGAGGGGTGCACCATCGAAATTTTATTAGAAAAGACCAAGAAAAGTTACGCTGAGGAGGAGAACTGAACGATTTAATGTTCAATTTCCCCCATCAGTTAACTCTTTTCCCGGCTGTTTCATCGTAAACTCTAATACCTTTTTGAGCAGGTCGGACATAAACATTTTAAAAAAGTTTTCCTTCTCAATGGCTTGAGACCTGTTACCAGCAGGCCGACAAAACCGCCTATATCTTTATAATATACCACATGTTCATAAACCTTTTTATAGGTGTTAATTCTTAGCTATTGTTTAGCCAAGAACTTTACCAGAGTTCAAGGACTAAGAAAAGGACATAAACGATGATATATACAACACCAGATAGCGAAAGCTCTACATTAGTTCAAAGCAACGCACAAGAAAGAAGTAGAAAATGTTGTCCTGAATGCGGCTCCTTAAGAATTTCCAGGAGAGTCAAAGCAAAAGGATATGTTTGTTATTCCTGTATGGGAGTTTTCTACAAACCTGACTCAAAACTCATTTCTTCAACTTACAACGGCGGCCGTCCTCCTGCTTTTTTTTCATCCAGGGTGGTGAAGTCATGAGTAAAATTCAGTGCAACAACAAATACGAGCTCTGCCAGATATGTAAGCAGACTCACGTTCCGGTCACCTCACCACTCTTAAACGGCATGCGACTCTGCACATCCTGCTCAACACTATTCGCCTACATTGACAGATACCAGGAGGTTGAGGCATGAGCCCAAAACAAACATTCCTATTAGGGTTAACCTCATACCTCGCAGTCGTCGCTCTATATCTTCACTGTTCTTCTAATTTTATCTGATGGGGTGGTCTTATGATAGCATACTATCCATTACAAAAACTCTCCCAAACCATGCATGTAGCCCTTATAGACCATCTCCCCAAAGGCACTATAAAACTAATCCATGTAATCAGCACACACACCAAAAAAAGACATTTGGGGCGGCCCCATATCCTCAAAGACACCATAAAACAAACTCATGTAGCCAACACCAGCAGAGACGGTTACTTAGTGATGTTTACCGGACAGGGTATGCATAAATGGGTTTCAGAAATTACCGACTATAAAACAGCGCTCACCACCTACAACAAAGTCATTTATGAGGAATTCATCTAAGGGGGCAAGGTCATGAGGATCATTACATCAATCTTTTTATTTCCTTTATACCTCGTTTTCCTCCTTATCGGGGCAACACTCGCAGCAGGTGCATGTATAGCGGGGGTGGACGCATGAAATCAAAAACCCTAGCTTCTATACTTCTCACGATGCTAAAAAGGGGAGCAGACGTTTCATTTTATAGTTCTCTTGATGGGGGAATGTGTTTCCTATCCTACACACAAGGAACTGTATTTACCACCTACATATATCCCACTCAAAATGAAATCAGTACTGGAGCATATTACTGGATAGCCAATATATTTGAATGGGCTCCCTTACGTAAAAAAGACATCGAGCACTTTCTCAAAACGGGGGCGATATAATGGCCCCAGAATGTATGAAATCAAAAACACTCGCTTCCATACTTCTCACGGCAGAATCAAACACACGAGCAGCAAACAACGGCGTAGAGATGGAGAACATCATAAAAGCCCTCTATCCTGGTGCTCGATTTGAGTATAAAGGTGTAATAGACTTCACCATAAACGGGGTAAAAGTTGAAGTAAAATCCTGTCAGGACTTTATACACGCAAGCGGAAGCTATGGCGGTATCAGATCCGGCCGGTTCTGTTTTAACGATCTCCAGCACCAAACCCTCATAGAAAACGCAGGTGAATACATTCTCATGGTCCACCGGTCAGGGATCCCTATTATCTATCTCAGGGTTCCTGCCAGAAAGCTAAAGCTCGGCAAATTCACCGGAGTAAAAGCAGTCTGCTGGAAAACCATAATCAAAGGGGCGGTAGGATGAACAAAAAAATGTGTCCTATCGTATTTCTCGTCCGTCATGGTGCTTTTGATCATTGCCGGGGTGAAAATTGTGAGTGGTACAACGAAGAATCAGGGCGCTGTATAGTGCACGATTTAAGCCGTATTTCAAGCACACTATTTAAAAACTACATTTTAAATAAAAAGAGGGGGCCGGAGCATGAGTAAAGAAATACCCCTTATCTTGTTCCAGGCCACTTTGTATTTCTTAATAGGGCTGTTAGCTGTATGGAACTTTCTTGACGCACTCTCGAGGTGGGCCAGGTTAACAGAGGAAGAACCACAGGAGCGGTAGCATGACCGGTGAAAAAATATTTCTTCTCATGTTCCTGCTCATTTTGCTTTTTAATACAACGTGGTGGGCTTTATTAGCGCTGAAATGGATCGCGCATAAACCTCGGGGGCCGGAGCATGAGTGAAGAAACACCCCGCCCGAGTGATGAAAAAACTCTTTTCATGTACAGGCTCTTTCCGCTTATCAGTATAGAGTGGGCTGGCCTAACTGGAAGAATCACAACAGACGAAGACCTCTAACAAGGCTCTTTAACTTTTTTATATTTTTCAAAATGTAAGAATGCCATCATTTACCGGGGGTTTTCATGTCTTTGTCAGAGGTCCAGATTAGAGGCATTGCTAGGCTTACATTCGAGAAGCCTTATACAATGCCACAGCTAGCGAAGTTAATCAATTCATCATACCGTGAGGTATACGACTTTTTCCGGACAAAAAGAAGCAGGGTTCTTTTCAATGTTGTAAAACGCCCATGGGTTGAAGTCCTGGAAGAAGCGGACCCCAAATTAAGCAGGGGGACTCGATCTTACTATAAGAAGTGGGTCCAGGATCCTGATGTTTGGGTGCGTTTGGCGCCAAAGGGGTTTGACTTGATCACTGCCGGGGCAAAACTCAAACCAGAGTTTTGCACTGGTTCAGAGCCAGAAAACCGACAACGGAAAAGATACTTAGCTCGGAAAACCGAGAAACAAATTTTTAGAAAACTCAACTATCCTCAACATGTCCTCAACGCCCTTTCAGCTGGGGACCTGAACCCTTCCGACCTCCCGACCCCCAGCCGGCCAGGCTCAGCAAAATATCTTACTCTCTGCCCAGACAAAGAAGAAAAACAACTTCCTGCCGGTTGGACCCTATCCTCAATGATGCAAAACTACTCAGAAACACATACCCCGGCGCACGGCGGCGCCTTCGGCGCGGAAGGGATCCCGGACGAAAGTGAACCTCTGGACCTTCCCTACTCACTTGACCGCATGTATGAACTCTTTGACCAATCAATGTATAAAAAATTCGATCCTTACAAGCTTGGGAAATGTGGTCCGGAACGATACAGCGCTGTACACAAGCTCATCAAGGCAAATATAAAAAATTTCGGTTACACTATTGACCTCAAAGAAGAAAACGGCAAGCGTAAATTTATACCTCACAACCAGGATCTATATGATGAATGTATAGAACATTTCGAGGACTACCTTGAAAGAACTAAAAATGAAAGCCTCGTCCTTCTACCAAAAAAAGACATTTGGGGCGTCCCAATCTTAAAACCAAACGCAAACAGGTTCAACAACGAAGAAAGAAGAATCCAGGCTCGTATACGTTTTGAAAACATTTTCATGGACGCCTCCAGGAAGTACAAAACAGCAATCATGCTCACTCTCACAAGTGGACAATGGCACCGGAATATTTTTGAAGACACTAAAAAATTTCAAGAGAACTTTAATAAACTGATCACTCGCTTGCGAAAAGAAGCAAAAGATCAGAGAATAAACGACCTTGTAAAACGTAACCCTGAATTTCTCCGGGTCCGGATCTCAAAAACCCTGAACAACACACCAGGCGGGGAAGAGATGGCAGGCTATGAATTCTCATCCGACATTCTCACCCCACACGAAAAGAAACCCCTAACCTCTTTCTTGGAAGCGGCCGAATCTTTCCAGATCCGGACCCGCACAGCCCGAAGACACGAAGGCCTTCAAGGCCGGGACGAATCGGACGCACAATACTTTAAACGGGTCCGGAGCACACAAAAAGCCCAGAACGTCACAGCCTCAGAATTCCGGCAGGCTGCAGCCGAATACATCAAAGACGATCAAAACCTAAAACTTCCATACATTTGTGTAAGGGAGTTTCAGCGAAACGGCAATGTCCACTATCATGTAGTAATATTCGGAATAAGCTGGCTAAAACGCAATGACGAAATAAGCAAGATCTGGCAGGAATACGGCCAGGGTAAAATCACAAAAATAAACAAAATAAGTTGGCACCAGGAACGCGGATATACCTGGGCTGCAGGCCAGGCACCAGCAGACTCACAAGGTAGACAGCCCTTAGAATACCTTAAAAAATATCTGCTGAAAGGACAATATGCTGAAAAGAACCCAGGGGCGGCTTTATTATACTGGGTCTTCAACACTCGTTTTTTTACATACTCCAGTTCCATACTAAGCGATGAACATCGCCCAAGGCCTTACATCTCAAAAGGTCTCTATGAATTTGCAGGGATATGGAGTTCAGATATGTTAGTACAAAACGGAGATTATTTTATATTCATTGAACAAAGCAGCCCTCCCCCTCTAGGTGAAGCTGCAGCTGTATGGTGAAACTATGAAACTCACAACAACTCAAATCAGGGATTTGGAAGAATATAATTCAGAAGTAGAGGAAGAAGAAGGGGAAGAGATGTTCAATGAAACATCTATACAATATAGATATACAACTATCTATAGAGAAGCAGAACGGGCTTTAAGGTCTGCCCCCACTCTCACATGGTCAGAATTTATAAAAAAATGGGGGAAAAACTAGGGGAAAAAACAACAAAAAAAAGAACTCTCTTCAAGCTCTCAAGGAGCCTGAATGTAGTTATTTACATTTGTATTAAAGGATTAGAAAAAAACTTTTTGTTGTTGTTTTCATCACCTTGAATCCTGCTTATCAGGCTAGGGGCTTCCTCTGATTTCGACAACCAAACATTCAAAGTTGAAACAGGTATATCTGAAAGCTCAGCTATCCTCTTCTTAGTCTGTCCCTCGTCCACAAGCCGAGAAGCGAGGTTAAGATAAGCCTGGTTAACTCTTGTAAGTGTCTTAAGTTCTCTCTTTGAAAAAACATCATCTTCAACTGGCTTTTCTTCTGCCCCAATCTCTATAAAATATTCATCTTTTTTCTTCATATAGTTTTTATATATTTGCTTAGTAACACCACAAACCTCAAATAAATCCCACATCTGAGGCATAGGAACCTTTCCAATCTCCTGATATACTCCCTCTCTTTCTATTTTGTACTTCGCAATCATAGGCTCTTTCAGGTAATCCGTTACGATCGCATAAGGAATATCATACGTATATGTAAAAGGCTGTCCACTCTCATCGAATCCCCGATAAGCTTTCATTTTATGAATACAATCAAGCTGCAGCCGTATATCTCCATCCAAAAACTTCAAATGCTGGAAGTTCCCATAAAGGGCAATCTTCCTATATCCATAAACCTGGAGGGTTTTACTGATAATTTTATTTCTCTCCTCCATAAAGTCACGACTATAAGCACTGGCTCCAGCTTCCTCCCATACAATAGCAGCTTCTCTTTTTTCATTCAGGCAGCCCTTAAGCTCATCAATCCCAAAACAAATATGTTCTTCTGAAAAATCCGGGTCCACAGCTGCAGCAGCAGCAATACAAAATACACTCTTCCCGCTCCTGCGCTTCCCTATAGCAGCCTGAAAACTGGAATTCTCGAAAGCAAATGCATTTTTAGCGATGTCAACAAAATACCAGAAAAAATTAAACTGCCGTCCTACTTTCTTCTCAAGTCTTTCAAACATCGCTCCTCTCTCTGCTCCCTCGATAACCTTTATCTCGCTCATAATGTCACATCCATAGCTTGTATCCCTCGCTCTTCCAAATAAGCATTAAAATAATTTATATTAAGTTTTATATCTCTATCTGGCTTATAATACACCGTCACCCCTTGCGCTTCAGGGATCTGGTCTCTTAAAATAGTTTTTCTCAGAGCAGTAATACATATCCGTTCAATAATTCCGGCGAATTTAAACTCACACATAATTTTCATACTGGCATTCTGGTTATATTCTGAGTTCACATTTTCCACGCTGTAGAGAGCACTACTCTCTAATTTCTCTCTCGAAAACTTATCAATGTGCCTTCTGAACTCTGATTTAATTTTTTCAACCTTTTCAACATTTACAAAATCATTATCATCAAAGGCCAAAATAGATAAATTTTTCAAATGCTCAACCAAATCAATATAAGCAGTAAGATTTCCTTCTCGTAATGATTCAGTCATCTTGACTAAAATATCCTGATGTGGATAAATAAAAACGGGCTGTTTTCCATTTCCATCAACGATCTTATATGCCATATTTAAAACCTCTTTAAATATAGAAAAGTTCTTCGAATATCTATTAGTGTTAAATAGTATAAAACTAAACAAGATATTAGGAGGGTGGTGTAAAATGCCGATCGTAGACACTATTGCAAATAAAATTAATGATTGTTATGATCGAGGGTACAGGATTATATCAAACAAACAGTTTAAAAAATTCTGCAGAAATGAACAGGCATACGCGGGCGGTTCTGCTATAGGTATACTTGTACTCCTCGCAACACTGATGTTAAGCTCGCTGCTTTTTGGTACACTACAGGAACAGGTAGATCCCAAAATAGCGGCACTTGGCGATGCCAACGCATCCGCGAGCTATGACAACGTGAAATCTTCAGGCTGGGGTTCAATTGACCTTTTCTCAATGGTTCCCTATGTAGCTGTATTCGTGGTAATTATCGGTGCTCTGGCAGGGTTTAGTGGGCGGAATTAAACCCAATTCTACCCTCCTCCCGATACATTTTTTTTACAATCATAAACGGAGGGTGGTAACGTGGATCATACTTTTTTAATAACATATGAACTCTTAGCCATGCTCATCTTTTTCTACAGTATGGAAAAAGACACCTATCAAGGGCTCTTTATTTTTCTAAGCACTGCTCTATTTCTTATTTGCAGCATTGCAGCCTTTGACATTGAACGGACATATGTATTATTCAACTCATCATCTAGCGCAATCGAACATTACAAAATAACACAACATGATTCTGTAATTGGATATTTAAACGGGGGGCTGGCTCTCATATCTGCAGCAGTCGGTGTAATTAAAATTCTCATATATGCGCAAACCCAGGCAAGAACGGAGGACTAAACATGGATGATCTATTAAAAAAGCCCTCAGCGTTCTCACTAGATATCATCGGATACGCTGGCACACCTTCAGATATCCCACTAGAGGAGAAATCTCTCAACTGGGGAAGTCTTAACAAACAACTCGCATTCAGTAATCTCTCTGAGGCTGACGTATCTGATATAGAGGACTTAGTAAGGATAAGAGAACTCAAACAAATGTCCTGCCTCCGAGATAACGAACTTAGAGATAGAGACATTTCAGGGGCAGACCAGGCAGCAATAGTCTCAAAATGTCTCAGCAGCCTGGGTAAACATGGTTTCCTAATCAAAAGAGCAACCACAAACAGCCACGAAATTTCAAACAAAAACACAACCGAAAACTCAAAATCTCGATTCTTCGGAATAGGTGCAAACAAAGAACCACAACAGCCACAGGCGGTGGATTATAGATGAGTCTCATTTCTATCCTCTCATACATGTGCATAATTCAGAGCATAACCCTCTCTTTCGTATTCTTCATGTCTCTTGCATTTCCAAGCTGGTTCAAAATAGCATTGACCAAAATAAAAGGAAAGCAGTACATCATGAAACTCACAAGAGACAATGTCCTAACGATCCAGGGTGCGAGAGAAGAAGAAGGAGTATACAAAACAGCTAACGGAATCTACGAATTAGAGCCAGAAAACGCTTTCATATTCAACAACACAACCAGCGCTCTCTACTACGCTCCATATAACCGAGCAGTAGAAGCAAGGGTAATGCCCTTACTTAGAACTCTAAAAAAAGCCGGAATAGAAACATACTCCCAGCTAATGTATTACTACAACACACCACAGGAAACACTCTTGAAGCAAGGAGGAGAGGGAGCAGCCACAATAGGTGAAACAATCAAAACCTACGAAGGAAAAATCTTACAGGACCTTGAAGTAATCAGAATAAGCGACCTCAAGAACTATCTCGAATCTCGCAGCCCTGCAGCAGAAAACGGCATCATAGAACGATACATATCAATAGAAAGAAGAAAACTCGGTAATCCACTCAAAAACGGTAACATGGTTCTAATGCTTATCATGGCTGCCCTCGTAGGTCTCGCATTTGGCTATATCCTGGCCGGGGGATCTGGAGGGGTAGAAATACCAGGAGCAACAGCCGCAACTTCAGCAATGGGGGGACTAACCCAAATATCATAAAAGGGGGGAAATTATGGGAAGCGTTCAGGCATGGGTATCTGTTCTCATAGGGTTTTTCATACTCGGCGCTGCTTTCATCTTCACTCAGCCCTTGTTTGATTTCCTCTTTGCCCTTGGAACAGCTATGGGAGGGGACGCCCAGCATACAGCCAATTTTATTCGATCCGCTCTTCGTTACATTCCAGTCCCAATCAGTCTTAGCATGATACTCTGGGGAGTAATAGAAAGTACAAGAAGCGAAAACGCGAGCGGTTATAGGTGAAGGTATGAGAAAAATTATTTTTTCTCTCTTCCTTTTACTCTTCCTATCTGGGGTAGGATCAGCTTTTCAAGATGATGTTGAAAGGTATCCCAATGGAACAATAACTGATTATTGGGATATTCTTACTCCACAATCATCACTTGGATTTATAAGAATTGAAAATGATGGTAATCTAAATGGGAATAAAATAATTAGAATGAGGAGTCAGTTCAATTATGGTGCATATCTAAGTATAATGAAGTCTAAATATGTGACAGATATTAATTATAATTCTTTTATTATACGTACTGATCCAACTGCTTCTAGCAATACATTTTATATTTGTTTATTAAATCCTGTTGATGATAGTGTATTATATACTAGTTCAAAATTACCTTTAAGTCCTTCTGGGAGTTCTGGGAAGGTAGAAATTATAAAAGTTGGTGACACATCAATACATGTATATTTTAATGGTGTATTACATTCAATTGGAACTTTATCTCAATCATGGGAATATCCTGTTAAATTATATATACATGTTTATTGTGATTCTGGTACTATCAATATTTTATTAGACGATTTCACATACAGTTCAATAATAGGAATGCCTACTTCAATAAATGAAGGTATCGATACAGGATGGTTCACCTGGTCCGGCCAACTAATGCGTAACTACCCAAACTCAGACTTCAAAATAACCTTATACTCACTCTCCAACATGAATAATGCCGGAGCAGTAAAAACATGGAAAATTCCGGATCAAAGTACATTCACAGGTAATGGTGGAGAAAACGGATACATTACCTATAACCGAGCAGAAGTACTTGAAAACAATTTCGGCTTATACATGCTCCAAATGACAAGAGACGGAGAAACACTCACAGAAACCTACTTCATGTATAATAGTTTAGCCAACCCAATCGGCTTACCTGAAACTATATTTATGGCCACAGCGGACGTAAGCGCCGACATTCGCGACTATGCTAATAACGGGGGGTTAATCAACCCAGGGGATACGGTCTATTTATTCGCGAACAATAGTACAGCAGGATGTTACCCTATAAGATTCGATATAAAAAACACTCCCTATAATTTCGAAGCATCGGTTAGAAAAGCGTACAGTTCCGAAACAAACGTTAACAGCGACATTACATTTACAGGGCTTACAAACTTCTATAACGTGAAACTAGACGGTACGAATATAGGATCCGTAAACGGGGGCACTTTCAGTTATCACGTAGACTGGGACAATTACAACGAGCACATTTTCCAGTTTTCTCCAGACCTCACGCAGCCGGGTATATACGGATATACCAAGGACCTCAAAACTAATAAAGGGACAAACACTGCAAAAATCACAGTATCAAACAATACATGGAGTACGGATATATTCTCTGACGAAACAGGATTTTTCTATATCACAGGTCTATCACCGGGGGAAACATATACAATCAGTGCTGAAAAATCCGGCTTCACAGCCACCAAAGAATTCACAGTTCCAACCAATCCAGACGCAACTACAAGAAAAGACCTCTATCTTGACCCAATTGACAAGATAGATTCAGGAGAAGGCTATTACTATGCATCACATGATGTAATTTTCCATGTGCGGGAATTTTGGTATTCAGACACAATCCCAGGGGTGCAATACTCCGTATCAGATCAGGGCACAGCAGTTAAAACGGGATTCACAGATTCGGAAGGATCTTTTGTAGTATCTAAAATGAACCAGAGTACTAACTACACTATATCACTCACATACAACGGAGAAACATTCACAAAATTCATCGAGCCAGGGTTAACAGAATACTATCTCACTCTCAGAGAAGGGGGGGAACTACATACATATGTTAATCCATGGCTCACACTCACTTACTCAGAACTTGACGGAAACGTCACAGTACACTACAGCAGTACAAAACCAATATCAGAAGCAAATACAACAGTAATAGCAGGAGACGGCACAAACTTCTATACAGGGACTTCCAGCGATTCAACACACTTATTTTCTATGGACCTCTCCGGAGGAGGAGACTATAATATTCTCTTCCAAATCGAAGCAACAGACGGAAGCAAAGCTTCGCAGTCCTGGAGCTATTCTTCTCCTGGTAATGTGAAGCTCTTCCCGGATAGTTACCCGGCCTGGTTAAAAAATGTACTATTCGGGGGGCTAGTAATCCTTTTCCTTCTCTCATTCGGGAAAAGTAAAAATGACCTCGCTTGTACACTCACTGCCACACTCTGCAGCCTTGGGTATTTTTTTGGCTGGATAGTTTGTTCTTTTAATTTTATAGCATTAATTTGGTTAATCGCAATAGGAGCAACCTACTTACATTACAAGAGAACCGGACATTTAGGATAAGGGGGTTTAAAATGGGCGATAAAGTACGGGGATATGCTTTTACAATGCTATTAATACAGCTTGCTTTCCTGCTCCTCGGGCTCACTGGACTCTATCCTTACCGCTTCGAAATAGCAGGATTCGACGTATACGAAGACATCAACAAAACAACAACAGAAATACAAGAAATGTATAGCTCAGTTGCAGGAGGGGGAACACTCGCATATGCTGCAATTACAACTATGACCTTGCTTATGGGGGTTAAGATACTGTTAGAATTCTTAATTCTTGTAGTTATAGGGGCTTATCCTATTCTAACTACTTTGGGGCTTCCTGCTGCTTTCGCGCTGCCAATATCCGCAATAATTAGCGCAATTATGCTTTATGAATTAGTTTATAAATTCCTGGGGCGATAAAATGGGAATGTCTGACTACAACCGAACTGAAGCTTTCAAAAGCATCAACAATGTGCGGGATAATTTCAACTACTCTTTCAACCTCACCGAAGACCCAGTTCTAGGTAATCTTACGAATGCAACAGCCCTAGAACAGCCAGACACGGCCGCAAAAACTTTATTCATTCCAATATCTGAATTTTGGGCGAGACCAGATGTATGGGGCTCATATTTCTACGTAGGCTTAATTATTTTCACAGTCGGGAGTATCTATGCAAAAAGTCAGAATCTTTTTAGGACCTCTATAGCAATGCTCATCATGTCTCTAATAGTAGCAGTCCCGGGCACTACAGGGGCTTTTTATATTCCATCTGTAGCCCTCCATACACTCTACGTTTTTACAGGGATTTCCATAGCTGGGGTATTATACAGCATGTGGGTGGGTGAATAATCATGAAAAAAATTATAGAAATACGAGAAAGAGACATCCCAAACATCGAGATAAAAGTACTATCAGGAAACTATAAACCAATCGGAAAATACAACCTTAAAAACTTCTTAAAGAAATATGGGGGTTGGTAATATGGCAACCGGAAGCGCACGAATAATTACAAGAGAAGGGACTGTAAGGGAGCAGGGTGATTATTCAAGCTGGAATAAATCCAGTTCTTCTTCCTCTTCTTCCTCTTCCTCTTCTTCCTCCTCTCAGGCTCAGCGGGTTACTGCAGCACGCCCTAAAGAATCCTCAAGATCAACAGGAAATGTACAGATAATTACAAGAGAAGGGACTGTAAGGAAGCAGGGTGATTATTCAAGCTGGAATAAATCTCCTTCTCCTTCTTCATATTCTTCTTCCTCTTCCTCCTCTTCCTCCTCTTCTTCCTCCTCTACTCAGGTGCAGCGGGTTAAAGCAGTACGCCCATCAGGAAATGTACAGATAATTACAAGAGAAGGGACTGTAAGGAAGCAGGGTGATTATTCAAGCTGGAATAAATCTCCTTCTCCTGCTCCTTCCACATCTCAAGTACAGCGGGTTACTGCAGTACGCCCTAAAGAACCCACAAAAGGAACAGGAAATGTACGGATAATTACAAGAGAAGGGACCGTAAGGAAGCAGGGTGATTATTCAAGCTGGAATAAATCTCCTTCTCCTGCTCCTTCCACATCTCTTTCTTCTTTTAATGTGCAGCCAAAACTTGGGGGTCTTCCTTCCTGGTACACAAACCCAACAAGCCAGGCTAATATTGATAAAACAAATGTAATAAAATTCCAACCAATAAAACAGTCAAATACAAGATCCAAAATTACAGATGTCTGGGGCCAAACCAATAAGGCCGCATCAGATATCATAGGGCTAAAACCAAAACAATTATCCGGTGCAGATAAAGCGAGGAAGACACAGACAATTTTTAGCCACATTCCTGGAAATAAAAATCAGGTTTACAGTGCTGGAACCAGAACTAAAACAGGTCTGGTTAAACAGGGATTCCAGGATTTTTTTAATACTCAACGAAACGAAATCGCAGAAAAGCCCCTTAATTTTGGTGGTAACGTCGCGCTTTCTTTAGGTGCAGGATACGTAGGCGGGGCGGCAATCTCTGGCGGTGGTATGCTTGCAAGGAAAGGGCTAGTAAAAGCAGGCCTTCCCAGAGTAGCAAATATAGTCGAGCCAGGAACTAATGCAATACTCGGAGCTGGAGTAATAAATGAAGCACGCAAAGTAAAATCAGTAGAGGAAGGCTTAACCTTTGGAAAAGATCTTACCCTTATGGGTGCAGGCTATAAACCAGGACAAAAAGCAGGAGTAAAAGCATTTGATTCACTCCGCATGAGGGGAGCAAAAAAGACACCTATAGAAAGCTTCGTAAAGAAAGACGTACTCTCTGGAAAAGAACAGTTCCCGTATACTCGAAAAGGGGCAAATGCTCAGGACGTCATAAAAACCTTCAAAGATCCTCTATCTAATAAGTTTGCTGGGTATCATACAACTACAGAGAATTTGGGGAAAAATATAGAAGTATGGGCGAAGTACAAACGCAAGGATGATATGCCGGGTCTTTATATATCTCCCATCAAAGAAGGAGCAAGCCCTCACTTTCTCAGAACATCCAATGGAAAGACGAGTAACATAAAATATGCATCCCAAGGGCTCCGAGAAATAAAAACAGGGATAACAGATTTGAATATGAAAAAATTCAAATCAGGGTCCAAAAAAGTAGGAGAGTCTATATTAGGCACATCAAGGCCACTAGAACCTAATTTAATGAATATACAAATTTCCAATGTTGGCAGGTTGCCAAAAGATATTAGATATGATATTACAGGAGGGAGAAAATATTTACGATCGAAGGAAGCCCCTAAAGGAACGGCATTCCTCACGCCTGTTTTAGAATCACATATAAAATCAAATGTAAGAGCAGAAGCCGAAGCAATCATAGTACCCGGCACACATCTTACACAGCTAAAAACAACAAGAAAATTTTTTGAATGGAATGGCAGAAAAGTAGAAATCAAGCAATATAAAACAGTAGAATCCGATCCAATAAAAATAAATCCATTTGGATCAAAAAATAATAAGCCTATAAAATCAAAGAATCAGTTAAATCCTTATCGGTACGAAACTTACGAAATAAAAGGACTAATGTCTAAAATATCCGTTCCATTAGGGTCAAGTTCTATTGTGGATCCTTTGAGGTCATCACGAGTCGATCCCCTGCGAGGTTCAAGCTTCAAAGTAGATCCCTTAAGGTCATCACGAGTCAATCCCCTACGAAGCTCAAGCTCCATCGTGGATCCCTTGAGATCATCAAGTTCTGTAGTAAGTCCACACCGAGGCTCAAGCTCCATCGTGGATCCCTTAAAATCCTCAAAAATGAAACCATTAAGGTACCCAAGCTCTGTAGTAAGTCCACTTCGAGGCTCAAGCTCTATAGTAAATCCCCTCCGTGGCTCAAGCTCTATAGTAAATCCCCTCCGTGGCTCAAGTTCTATAGTAAGTCCACTTCGAGGTTCAAGTTCTATTGTGGATCCCTTAAGGTCCTCAAGCTCTGTAGTAAATCCCTTCAGAGGCTCAAGTTCTATAGTAAATCCCCTACGAAGCTCAAGCCATGTCGTGGATCCCTTAAGGTCCTCAAGCTACATAGTAAATCCCTTCCGAGGCTCAAGTTCTATAGTAAATCCCCTCCGTGGCTCAAGTTCTATAGTGGATCCCTTAAGGTCCTCAAGTTCTGTAGTAAATCCCTTCCGTGGCTCAAGCTCTGTAGTAAATCCACCACGAGGCTCAAGCTCCACAGTGGATCCCTTGAGATCCTCAAGCTCTATAGTAAATCCACACCGAGTTTCAAGCTCCATCGCAGATCCATTTAAAGTCCCAATCTCTATAGCAAAACCATTCAAAGCCCCACCAAGCTCCACATCAGATCCCATAAAATCTATTATATATCCTTCAAAAAAAGGGAAATCTAAAACAAACAATGATTTTAATTTAGAAATGGGGATGTTAGAAGAGCCACGCAAACTAAGAAAAACAAAACAAAAAATGATAAAAAACAAATACGGCGACATTTTTGACCTTTTTAAGTTATGAACACTATAGAAAAATTTATGTCTACAGTACAGAGGTTTATCATTATAAAACTTAAAACTAAATCTAAAATATTATCTATTGTTTCACTCGGGGGTTTTATAATGATAAATCGAATTAGACGTTTAATTTCTGGTTGGTCAGAACTTGAGCCACATGAAGTACCAAAATGGGTCCAAAAAGCAGCAGAAGACTTTGAAATCTTATATCACTATAAACACGGGCATAAGCCATATGATGTAATCACTCACTTCACTGGGAGAACATTCAAATATAAAGTATACTTTGAAACATTTGAACAAGGAAAAATAAACCTAATAGTTTATAGGAAGCTGCGTTAATTCTTTCAGGGGTTTTATAGTGATAAATCTAATTAGACGTCTATATTGGTCAAAACTTAAACCAGATAAAACCCCAAAATGGGTTTTAAACGCGGCTCACGATTTCGAAAACAAATACGGTCTCAAATACGGGCACAGTCCATTTGAAAAAACCATTTACTTCACTGGGAAAACATTTAAGTATAAAGTATGTTTTAAAACACCAGGTCAGGGAGAAAATTACGTAACAGTTTATAGGAAGCTACGTTAATTCTATTTTTAACATATTTAAAAAGCTATAACATGTTATGTGGGTTTTTCTTCATATCTCACACAATATTAAAATTTTATTCTGTTTTTTCATATCTACTCTTCTGTAAAAGCTAAATATATCCTCTCATCACAATACATACATATCATTTTATCAGCGGTAAACTCATATAAATATTTTTTACACAGTGTAATGATATGTATAAAAACAGCCTTCTCCTGGAAACCTTCATACCTCAGGACCTTCCCGAAACAACACTTCTAAACGATTTCTTACAGGACTGCAAGACAAGGAACTTCTCTCCTAGAACAATACAGTCCTACAAAAGTAATCTAAAATATTTTCTATCTCGTCACTCTCTGGAAATATCTCCCGAGGTCCTAAGAACCTTTCTCATTCACATAAGGGATGAAAAAGGATATGCTCCTTCTACAGTTGAAAACTACTTTGCTGCTCTCTCCTCTTTTCTCGACTGGCTTGAATGGGAAGGAGTAATCGAAAAAAATATAGTTCCGCAATTCAGGAAAAGATACCTTCGCTATTATAAACAACAACAACACGAAGAGCGCCAGCTTATCAGCCTGGAACAGATGAGGGACTTAATAGACTCAGCTGAATGGATTGGCTGGAAAGCTATGTTCATCTTTCTTGCTAAAACTGGGATAAGAAGGCAGGAACTCATAGATCTTGATCTTAAGGACCTTTTCCTTTCTAAGAGGTATGCAATCTTGAAACCCCATGCAAAACGAAGCAACCGCATGGTATTCTTTGATGATGAATGCGCAATAATCCTTGAGAGATACCTAGTATGGAGGCAAACAAACAAAATAAAAGACAAAGCACTCTTTGTAGGTATCCAAGGTTCTCGGATCAATCGCGACTCGATCTATGATGCAACAATATAGCACGCCCAGGGCTTAGGCTTCCATAACCCAAAAGGTAGGCTAAATGAGAAATTTACTCCCCATTGCTTCCGCCATTTCTTTACAACATGGATGAGACGTGCAGGATGTCCCAGGTCCATAATACAAGAACTCCGTGGAGATTCAAGAAAAGAAGCAATAGACATCTATGACCACATAACACAAGCCGAATTAAAAGAAAGCTATTCAAAATATATTTACACTTTTTATATAAAAATATAAATCTTTCTCTTAAAGTGCCGCGACTTAGAAAAAAATTTGTTAGATTTGATAGTAATAAAAAAGTTAATTTTTTTATGTTAGCCGGGAAGAGTTAGCGCTGAGGAGGAGATTCGAACTCCCGTAGCGCGTAGCGCTACCGGTTTTCAAGACCGGCGCCGTGGTCCGCTTGGCTACCTCAGCACGATGAAGTAATAAATTCTTCTGGCTTTCCAGATAGAACCTGGTGAGTCGACCTGACATTCCGGAGAGCGTATACAAGAACCTGGTTATTATATATAAAATTTGCGAAGAGAAGGAACTCTTCGCTTATCTGTAAAGTACAGTCAGATTATTCCTGCGGCTCTGAAGATTCTTCTTCAACTGTGGGTTCAGCCTCGACTTCAGGCTCTGCAGGTGCAGGTGCTACAGGTGCAGGTGCTACAGGTGCAGGTGCTTCAGGTTCGGCTGTGAATTTTTCGATGAGCTGGACTTCTTTAAGGCCGGCATACTTGAAGAATTCGGTTGCTATCCTGCTCTTTGCCATGAGCCAGCGCTGGTTGAAGGTCAGGCCGGTGGGGACATTGATTTTTGCGACACCATCAGCTATTTCAACTTCCATGTCGCGAATGCCGGTATAAAGGGAGAGAAGACCCTGTACTTTCTCCACATCGTCTTCAAGGAGCTTTTCAATTGTGTACTCGTAGGTAACGGTCTTACCTGCAAGAGGGCTGTTAAAGTCTACAGTGACTCTGCGGCCAATAACCCTGCTGACAACTCCTCTCCTGCCTTCAAGTTCTACGGGCATGCCCGGTCGAACATTCCTGTCATTAAGCTTTGTTATGGAAACTGTTTCTATAAGCTGGGGGTTGATCGGGCCAAATGCCTTTTCCGGCGGGATTGACACTGTACCTGAATAGCCAGCTTCCTTTTCTTCAAGATCCTCATCAAGGCCCACAATGATGTGCCCTGTCCCGACAATAACAACGTCTCCGCCATAAAGTCCTTGAGGGTTAAAGATATCTTCCTTTTTGGCAAGTTCTTCGTCTGTTGTATCGAAAATCCTGCCGTCTTCAAACTTACCTGTGTAGTTTAACTTTATGAAATCGCCTTTCTGGATTGCCATAATTCTCAACTCTTCTATTAAATTAATTAAACGTGATAAGCAAGGAAATTATTCTTTATAATTAAACTCTGGATTATTTTAAGTAAACGCGTTTCACGCTATAGAACTCTTGCTTTAATAAGCCTTTTGGGAATCAACAGAGCTGCTTGAAACCTCACAGGTCATTATGAAAATATTAACCTGCAAAAATATATTCAAATATGCACCTGTTGCCACTATAAATAAACTCATTATATATATTTGGCTCGGACATAGGAGGATAAATCATTTTCATTCTTAACTTAGAAAGCTATCATTTGAGACAAATCCTTTTTTCTTGAATTACTGTAAGGCAGTATAGGGGCAGATAGGAGGGATTTTGTCTGTACAGACTTAAAATGTATTTTGTAAATTAACTAGTCCGCTATTTTTTACTTTTCCTTTAATGATGTTATCCGATGCCTATAGATATTATGAAAACGCCGCCATATGTCTCTTTTCTCCTCTGGTCTTGATATGGTTCAAAAATCGAATTAAGGTTAAAAGAATGTATTGATGCTGTGTTACAACCTCTTAAAGTTCATGTAATTATCAAGATCAATGGTTCCCTTATATGTGAAAACATCTTTCGTACGGTTGTAAATATGGCAGTCAAGAACCATTTTGTCCACTCAGCCTCAAACAGTATCAAAATTTTGATTGCGAAACATCCCTGCTCTAGCATCTTAAAAAACTAAATTTGGAAGAACCGATCAGATCCAGTTAAAAGATTCTCCTTTAAAATCCTCTAAATACCCTAAAAACTGGTAAGAGAAAACGCTTTAGAAATCAAGCTGCAAACGTTGTCTTAAACGTTGTCGAAATATCCAGAATAGTACTTTTTAAGCCATCGGGGAAAAAACGATACTGAGACCTTCAGAGAGTTGAAAGTAGATTCTAAAACTGTGCGAAAAAGGATCAAAAAAGTTTTAGATCTTGGGGTTATAAAATCTATGGTAGATAAAACAATGAAGTAGGAAACCCAAGATATTAGCGCCGAACCATGAGTTATTGCAGTCTCACCTGTATGTATGAAATCAAAAGATTTTGGTCATCCTCATGAAATCTGGACTCAGAGGCTCCTTACTAAGGAATGGTGAAAATTTAATTTCAAACGCTTATACCCATATTGTCACTGATGATATTAGGAAGTGCAATTATAGAGCCATTAGCAAAGTGAAAACTTGAAGTCATATTTCAACTTTTCCTAAATATATTTGGGTGAATTGTATCAAAGGAGGACTTCCTGGGTTATCAAAGATAAGTCAGGGAATTATTTAAAAGAGCTTCAATTGGAGCCAGTATAAAACCACACAAGAGTGGGTAAAACACACAAGTCCCTCACCCATTTAACAATTAGTCATCATTATAATTTTTGAATCCCTTCATACGTTCATGCCATAGATTAAACTTGAAGATACTGAGGTAAATTTCCTTCTTGACTTTGCAAGAAAGACTATAAAAGTGCAAGAGAATTAACCCGAGCGTGTATCTTCCTCTATCAAAGCAGCAAAAAGTGTTACCGATATCGCGAAAGCATTAGGTGTTTCCAGGAGTACTACTTTGAATATAAGGAAAAGTTACATTGAAGAAGGTCTTCTCAATGCTCTTTTGGACAAAGCAAAACCTGGTCAAGCACGGATAATCTCAATATGCATAAAGAAAAGTCATTATACGAAACATTCTCCGAAGAGAAAGCAAAATAGATCCTGGACAAGATAGAGTTTCATTGCACGCCAAAACATGCAAGTTGGCTCAATGCTGCAGAAATAGAGATTAATGTGATGGATATCGAATGTACAGGAAGAAGGATTGTGGACATGGAGACACTTAAACATGAAGTGGATTCATGGACAAAGAGAAGGGATGAACACAAAAGCAAAATTGAATAGAAGTTTACGAGGAAGGAGCCAGATGAGAAAATGTCAAAGTATTATGTGAAATAATTAAATGGTTACAACACTAGTGTTGTGACAATTCTCAGGATTAAGGGATTCTGAATAGTTGTAATCGATTGGATACAAGATTTTACTCCTGGCGCAACACCATATTAGTTAATACATAAAAATGGAAATCCAATCATATATATAGTCATATAAAATTAAATAGAGGGACGAAATGCCTGGAGGAACTATAATCCCACTTTCCGCAGTAAATTTCCGCATGTTCACAAATTTTCTTGCTATTAATTTTAAATAAAACGTGGTTTATTGGAATATTATGCAGGAAGTTAAGCAGCTATTATGGTGTATTTAGAGATTAAAAAAACGATATTATTCAATTTTCAACTGGTTTCATCAAATGTTTAAATTAATTTGATTTGTTTCAAAAACGATATCAGGAAAAATATTGATATTCGAAAAAATACTGTGGGATGTGTGATAATCTAAATAAATATGAATTAATCAGGAATCGAAGCAACTATTTTAGAATTCAAAGAATATATTTATATAAAAAATAGAAGTGACTCTCCGCTAAAGGTGATTCTATAAACCCCAAAGAAGTTTATATGAGATTAGTTTTGTTTTTAATGCGTTTTAAGAAACTGATGCGTGACACTTTTGGGGCTAATCTTCTAAAAGAATGGAAATATATTGAGAAGGCAGATATTGTTTCTGTAGATGAAACTATGCTTCCGGAAATTCTTAAAATTCAGGCAGAGGCATTTGATGGCGAAAGCTCGGAAAACTTAGTAAAGTACTCAAGAAAGCTAAGTAAAATCTTTTATGTAATTAAAAGCCAGGATAAAATTGCGGGCTACTGCGCATACTACCTGAAACCGGAACTGTCATTCAGATGCCTGAAAAAAAAATCTGTGATTTACTCAATTGCAACTGACAATAAGTTTCGTGGAAAAGGGTACGGAAGAAAGCTTATTGAAGAAAGCATAAAGGAAATGAAGCTAAACGGGATATATTCTATTCTTCTGTATGTAAATGTAAAGAACATCCCTGCCATAAAGTTGTACGAAAAAATGGGTTTTCAGATCATCAAAAAAACAGAGGATATATGTGGCCAGAATGAAAAGTGCTATATTATGGAGTTAAACCTTGTCTATTAATTTTGTCGTGTCATTAAATTATTGAACAATGTCAATGTCGGTTTAATTTTCCCCTTTTTGGTCGGTTTAAATTCCCCCACCTTCAGATATAAATTTTACTCAATTTACAGTAGTTCCGATTATCCTTAGTTTCGAAGCTCGTTTTTTTACAAATAAGAAAAGATCATGAGAAGAATCCTTGGCCAGACCTGATAAATGAGCGCATAGCTGAGCTGTTACTACTATCTAGGAAATTTAGTTTTGAGTCATTAGAATTAAAAAAAAGAATACGAATAAAGTATTATCTAAGTATGATAGAACAGTAATTAAATTGTCACAACGCTACCCTTTAGCATATCTTATTTTTATTCCTTCAGGAAAGGTACTCTCTTGAAAACATTTCTATAGTCAGAAGGAAGTAGGAGAGTAGAAGGGGGCCTATAACAATTCCTATCAATCCAAAAAGGGATACCCCTATGATAATACCGAGCAGGGATAGAAAAGGATGGATTTCTCCAACTTTTTTCTGGATAATGGGCCTGAGGACGTTATCAATAACACTTATAAAGAGTCCTGTGGCGAGTATACCGACTCCTGCAGTATAGTTCCCAAGGAGAAACTGGATAATGACTGCAGGGACCCAGACTATACTTGATCCAAAAACGGGAACAAAAGAAACGATTGTTGCGATAAAACCCCAGAGAATAGCTCCCTGGATTTTAAAGATGAGAAAAGTAATGGTCAGAATTGAACCCTGGACAATGGCTACAGCCCCACTGGAAGTAATAGTTGTCCGGACAATTCTATTGAACTCGTCCATGAGAGTGGCTGTATTTTCTTCATTGAAAGGTATTGCCACATAAACTTTGCGTGCAAAAGCCGAATCTTCACCTATTAAAAGATAGTAAAACAAAAAATACATTAGCAGGAGACCTATGGACTGGTGGCTCAAGCTCTGGATTGAACCCATAATGAAATTACTTGAGTAATTGACGGCTTCAGAAACAATATCCATTACTCTTTCCTGTAACTTTGTCTGGAGGGTGTCAATAGGAATATCCAGCCTTGAAAGATGATGAGTAAGGAACTGGCCGCCAGATTGAATAGATGCAATAATAGACTCCTGGTTAAGTAATATCTGCTGGACTTCACCAATTATTATACTCATAAGAAAAAACAATGGAATCAGTACAACAAATATTGAAATAATTATAACCAGGGCTGCTGCAAATTGTTTTTTAATTCTGCCTCTCTTTACAAAAAAGTGATAAAGAGGTCTGAATATAATGTAAAGGATAAAAGCCCCGAAAAAATAATTTAGATAAGGAAGTGTAGCATAAACAATAACCGCAGTCAGGATGATAATGATAAGTAGGGCCAGAGCCATTTTTTCGATTCTTTTCATTAAATCCCAATTGGATTTTCTATTATAAAAACCGTATCCTCTCCAAATTTATCCACTTTGAATCCTTTGCAGACCGTCCAAAAAATTTACTTTATAGCAAAATCGAGTGTTGAACTTTATAGACCATCAATTACTAATAAAGATAGAAATATGAAATAGTACTGGAAAAAGAATATTTATGAAAATATTGTTAAATTAAATAGAATATTTGGACTTAATTTGAGATCATCTTTATACAGGGTCAATTTAGTAATATTTTTATATTTTTATGTGATACCAATATGCGTTGTTAATATCCCTTATTCAGATTATCATGTGATTGGTAAGGTAATTCACAAAAAAAGGTGTTCTGTAATGGAGAAAAAGTTATTTGTATTATTTTCTGTTTTCCTGACAGCCCTGATATTATTGTCAGCGGGCTGTGTTGGGAAGGACAGCGCTCAGTCCGAGATCTCGGCTGAAGAGACCTTGGCTGAGAATACTGCTGAAGGATCTCAGCATGTGGACGTTGTTTACCTGAGCGGCGGAGATTACGGCTATCCCCAGCCGTTTACGATATATCCGAGAGGCCCCGGATCATCAAAGGTTAGAATGGTCTTTGACAGCCTGGTAGAAAGAGATGAAATTGGTATAATTCCCTGGCTGGCTGAAAGCTGGGATGTTAGTTCAAATGGAACAGAATATATATTTCATCTCCGTGAAGGGGTCATCTGGAGCGATGGAGAACCTTTCACAGCAAATGATGTTAAATTTACTTTCGATTATGAGCAGAAAAATATACCTATCTCTGGTGGAATTGAGGACGGTATTATAGATAACGTTCAGGTTCTTGACCCAAACACCGTAAAATTCGTACTGAGTCAGCCGGCTTCAACCTTCCTTTATAAATTAACTGGTTTTAAAATCATACCTGAGCATATATACAAAGACATCTCAGACCCCACAAGTTTCCTTGATTCAAAGGCAGTCACTGGTACAGGCCCCTTCCTTCTTGATGAATACAATAAAGAGCATGGGACATACAGGTTTGTAACAAACGATAAATTCTGGGGGCCGGAGACTACCGTTAAATCCGTTGAATTTATTCCTGTTAGCGATTCGTTAATTGCTTTTGAAGAGGGAAAAATAGATTTCACAGGCATATCACCCGACACCCTTGACCGGTTCAAATCAAACAGTGATGTAAGAATAGTCCAGCAGCCGGCTTTCTGGGGTTACCAGTTTTATTTCAACATGAAAAAATGTCCTGAGCTTAATGACAGCAGGATAAGACAGGCATTTGCTTATGCCATTGACCGTGATGAACTGGTGAATAAGATCGCAAGAGGTGCAGGAAAAGCCGGTAATATGGGCATACTCCCTGAAGACCATATCTGGTATAACCCCAACCAGCCGAAATATAGCTTTGATCCTGAAAAGGCCGGAGCATTGCTTACTGAGGCCGGATGGACTGATACAGACGGGGACAAAATACGCGATAAAAACGGGAAAAAACTGTCATATGTACTGTCCCTTAGCAGCGGTGAAGTCCGTATTGGAGAGCTCATAAAAGAGAGACTTAGTGAAGTGGGAATTGACGTTCAGGTAAAGGCCCTGGAGAGCAAATCCCGTGATGCTAACATAAAGAGCGGAGATTTTCAACTTTTGATAAGCGGTTTTGGAGGCTGGGGAACGGATGCAGATTATCTTCGTACAAGGTACTGTGATACCTCACAGTTAGAAAGTGTCTCATCCGGCGCAGCAGTATATGGTTACCACAATGCTACCCTGAATGCTCTTGGTGCCAGGGAATTGCAGGAATTGGACGATGAGAAACGGAAAGAAATAATATACGATATGCAGATCGTGCTTGCAAATGATATACCTGCAATACCACTCTATTATACTACATCGTATGATGCATGGCGAATTTCAAAATATGACGGCTGGATGAACATGTATGACCACCATGCAAGAACACACAGTATTCTGTCGTATCTTGAGAGGGATGGAATTGCAGAAAAAAGACAACATTAATAACCTGGTGGAATGCTGGAAAAAAGTTACAGGCAATGCTCTGAACATCCTGGATGAGGACAGGATGGCAGAGTTCTGGAATAAACGCTCTGAGAACTATTCTAAGAATATTGAAAGAGATCAAAGAAAGAAGAGAACCGATGAGATCCTCGAGTTTCTTGAAGAAGCCGGTTTTAGTCCTGAAGGTTCCAGAGTACTGGATATAGGGTGCGGGCCAGGCACCCTCTCTCTTCCTCTCGCAAGGCTTGGGGCAGAGGTAACTGCACTTGACATATCGTCCGGAATGCTCAACAAACTCAAAGATTCTGTAAAAAAAGAGTCTCTTCCGGTAGATGTCGTTGAATGCTCCTGGTGGACGGCAGATATAGATGAGCTTGGATTCCGGAACAAATTTGACCTTGTAATTGCCTCCATGACTCCCGGGATAAGGGATGTTGAAAACTTTGATATGATGATGGCCTGCTCAAAAAACCTCTGTTATTACAGCAATTTTCTGAGGAGAGAAGAGGATAAGGCGTATCGTGATATACGGAACTCAATACTCGGCGAAAAATACGAGAATAATATAAGCGGCATAATTTACCCATTCATGTATCTTTACCTTTCAGGCTACAGGCCCTCTCTCAGGATCAACCATTCAGTATGGAAGGAAGAGATAAACTGGAAAGAAGCGGCAGATCAGGCAATAGATTTCATTGGAAGGGGCCGGGATTTTGATGAGGAAACAAAAGAAAAAATAATGGATTATTATCAAAATGCCTCTCAGGATGGAATCTACCGTTCCGAGTCGGATGTGTATACCGGTATGATGGTCTGGGAAGTTAACGGCAGATGATCGAGCGGCAAAGGGGCAGATGATTGGATGGAAAAGGACAGGAATTCGTTTATTTTCAGGTTCTTATCGACCCTTTTTGTAATTCTTGCCATTAATTTTTTCCTTCCAAGGATGATGCCTGGAGACCCGTTCTCAACCACTTCCGCAGATGAGGTAGGGGAAGAAATTATTGTAATGACAGAGGAGCAGCGCCTTTATTACATGAAGTATTACGGACTTGACAGGCCGCTCTATGAACAGTTTTCAAAATATATGAAAAATCTGATAACGGGCGACCTGGGCAGGAGCATTTATTACAAAATGCCGGTCAGGGATGTAATATGGCTCCACCTCCCCTGGACTATGTTGATTGTTATGGGTGCTACGGCAATCAGTACAATCTCGGGCGTGGTTCTGGGAACAGTTTCGGCAAAAAACCGGAAAAAAGGGAGTGACAGGGTTATTATGACAGGCATGATTGCCTTTGCAGAAATTCCCTCATTTCTGCTCGGCCTGATCCTCCTTCTGATTTTTAGTGTATATTTCAGGCTTTTCCCTCTTGCAGGTGCTGTTACTCCCTTCGCAAACTATAATGGTCCTGCAGAACAGGCATGGGATATACTATACCATGCATTTCTGCCTGTTCTTACTCTATCACTTTCACAGCTTACTGGTGTGTACCTGCTCACCAGAAATACCCTGATTACAGTGACCACAAAGGATTATATAAGGACTGCCCGGGCCAAAGGAATGGGTGAGAAAACCGTATGGGTACGTCATGCACTTAGAAATGCTCTGCTTCCTGTAGTGACAAGGACAGGTTTTATGATCGGTATAATGATGGGTGGTGTTGTACTTGTTGAGAGTGTTTTTTCATATCCCGGTATAGGGATGACACTCAGAAGTGCTGTAATCAACCGGGATTATCCTCTTATCCAGGGTATTCTCCTGGTAATTGCAGTCTCCATACTTATCTGCAACATGCTGGTTGACAAAATATATGGGAAACTTGATCCGAGAGTTAGGATATGATAAAGGATATTGCTGCCTATGGAAATGCCGGAATACTTAATTTTATTCAGGCTTTGAATATTAACAGAATTAACAGGATTGTCAGCAGTATAATTAAGCAATTTTCAAGGTTCAGTACTGAAGGTAAAATTGGTATCTTTGGTGTTTTCTGTATCATTTTAATGGCAGTTTTTGCTCCTCTGATAACAACTTATCCTCCTCAGAAGATCACTGGTGACTCCCTTGTACCCCCAGGTTCCGGACATTTTCTTGGAACCGATGAACTTGGTATGGATATCTGGTCACAGATCTGTTACGGTGCAAGAATGAGCCTTACAATAGGTCTTGCAGTAGCCCTTGTCTCAGGTTTTGGGGGAGGAGCTATTGGAATACTTGCCGGGTATATGGGAGGACACATTGACCGGTTACTGATGAGAGTAATCGATGTGACAATGGCCCTTCCGAGTTTTCCTCTTCTTGTTGTAATATCCGCATTTCTCGGACCAAGTATACTCAACGTAATTCTCATACTCGTTCTTTTCAGCTGGGCAAAACCCGCACGTATTGCACGTTCCCAGACTCTATCATTAAAGCAGAACAACTACATAATTGCCGCCAGGAATTACGGTGCAAAGCCATTTTACCTGCTCTGGAGGCACATATTTCCTGAAGTTATGCCTGTCCTGTTTGTGCTTGTCATCGGCATATCCTCACATGCAATCATAGCCGAAGCAGGCCTTGCCTTTTTGGGCCTTGGAGACCCTACTTCCAAGAGCTGGGGGATGATGCTTAATCATGCAACCAGTTTTCGTTCTATATATTTTACACCTTACTGGCAGTGGTGGCTATTGCCTCCGTTATTTATGCTCATATTTCTCCTGCTCTGTCTTGCGTTCATAAGCAGGGATATGGAAAGGATACTCGACCCTAAATTAAAGATAAAGAAAGGTTTCTAAACATGAGTCTGCTTAAAATCAATGACCTTAGATGCCACTATCTGACTGACGTTGCTACTGTTAAAGCTGTTAACGGCATTTCTTTTAAAATTGAAGAAGGAGAAATTCTGGGCATTGTCGGAGAATCCGGAAGTGGCAAGACAACAGTTGCCCTTGGGATCATGGGGCTTTTGCCTGAAAATACAGCCATATCCGGTGAAATTTTTTACAGGGATGAGCTAATCTCTTCTCTACCTGAATCAGAAATAGACAAATTCAGATGGAAGGACATTGCAATAGTTTTTCAGAATAGCCTCGAGGTACTTAACCCTGTTATGAAAGTAGGCGTCCAGGTAACAGAACCAATGATAAAGCACCTTGATATCAACCCGGAAAATGCCCGGAGTAAATGTGAGGACTTATTCCGGACTGTCGGCCTTGATCCTGAATGGATGGATTCATATCCGCACCAGCTCTCAGGGGGCATGAGGCAGAGGGTTCTTCTCGCGATGGCCCTTTCATGCGACCCTAAATTACTTCTTCTTGATGAAGTTACTTCTGCACTTGATGCATTTACCCGAAAGGAGATCAGGGACCTGCTGGTTGAGCTTCAGAAAAAGAACGGCTATACGATGTTAATGATCTCCCATGATATCACATTTATTTCTTCTGTGGCATCCAGGATTGCTGTAATGTATTCTGGAAGGGTTGTGGAAACCGGACCTGTAAGGGATATTCTTGTATCCCCCCGCCATCCCTATACAAGGGGGCTTGTCCACTCAACCCCGGATATTTTCGTTTATAAAGATTTATGGGGGATTCCCGGAGATGTCCCTACTGGGGATGAGTTTAAAGGCTGTCCTTTCAGCACAAGATGTACGCAAAAAATCGATATTTGCAAAAAAGCTTCTCCAGTCCTTACACCCACAGGAGGCGGGCGAGAAATTGCATGCCATAGAGGCGGCATAGCAGATATTCTGGTGGCCAGAAACCTGAATTTCAGCTATCGTCTGCCAAATAGAAAATATCTTCATGCAGTTAATAATGTCAGTCTGGAAGTAACAGAAGGGGAAGTCCTTGCAATTGTTGGTCAGACCGGTTCAGGTAAGTCAACCCTTGCACATATCCTTGCAAACGTAATAAGGCCCGAATCAGGAGAGGTATTGTTCATGGGTGGGAATGTCAGCGAGGAACACTATGGAAGCAGGTTTAACGGCATCCAGATAGTATTTCAGGACCCTTTCAGTTCGACCAGCAACAGGTTTACCGTGCTTGATGCAGTAAAAGAGCCTCTTTATATCAATAAGATCGGTTCCAATGAGGATAGGCTGCAAATGGTTAAAAATGTCCTTGAGCTTGTTCGTCTTCCCAGCAGTGATAATTTCCTCCGTAAATATTGCGGTGAACTCAGCGGCGGGCAGAGGCAGAGGGTTGCACTTGCAAGAGCAATGGTTATGGAGCCAAAACTCCTTATTGCCGATGAGATTACTTCGGCCCTGGATGTTTCAACTTCTGCAAATGTATTGCGCCTCTTAAAGGGCCTTCAGAACAAAAGAGGGTTTGCAATGATATATATTTCACATGACCTCTCCCTGACCCTGAAGATTGCTGATAGAATAGCCGTTATGGATTCCGGAAAGATCGTAGAGGTGGGCAATTCCCATGATGTGATGCTCTCCCCTTCAGATGAGTATACAAAAAAGCTTGTCGGTTCAAGAATAGGGCTCTGCTGCCATACTCATCAAGCTGTTTGAAGGTCTTGTTTAAAATGAGTGCAATAATAGTTAAAGAACTGACAAAAAAATTTGGAGATTTTACTGCCGTAGACCGCATCTCTTTTTCGGTTGAACCCGGAGAACTTTTCGGGCTTTTAGGCCCTAATGGTGCTGGAAAGACAACTATAATCAATATGCTGACTACTCTTCTTCTTCCTACTGCAGGTGATGCTGAAATAGCAGGATATGGCCTTAGAAAAGACCCTGATAAGATCAGGAATAATATAGGAATAATATTTCAGGACCCTTCGCTTGATATAGGGCTTACAGGGAGAGAAAATCTTGAATTCCACGCCATGATGTATAACATCGGTTCAGAAAAGCGTAAAAAAAGAATTACAGAAGTACTTGATGTTGTGGGACTGGCTGATAAAGCTGATATTCTTGTTGAAAATTATTCCGGTGGGATGAAAAGACGGCTTGAAATTGCGAGGGGGCTTATTCATTATCCAAAGGTTTTGTTTCTGGATGAGCCTACTCTCGGGCTTGATGCACAGACCCGGAGATCTATATGGGAATATATTAGAAACCTGAACCGAAATTACGGGACATCTGTCATTCTGACTACCCATTATATGGAAGAAGCCGATTTTCTCTGTGACCGCATTGCGATAATTGATCATGGAAAGATAATTGCACTTGATACTCCATCAGGTCTGAAGAACCGTCTTCGTGGGGATTGCGTAAGCCTGACAATTGAAGGAAGGGTTGATGATATTGCTTCCGCCCTTAGGGAAAAAGAATGGGTGAAGGAAATTGCCCCTGGTGGAAAAACGCTTGATGTTTTTCTATTGGATTATGAGAAAAATATTCCAGAAATTTTTCAGACCGCCGGCAACCTGGGTATCGGGATCAGTTCTATAAATTTCAGCAAACCAAGCCTTGAAGATGTTTTTCTCCGCCTGACCGGTTCAATAATAAGAGAGCAGGAAGGCAGCAGAAAGGCAGCCAGACGTGAGAGGATGAGGAGGAGGATGCTCCGGTGATTCAGGGAAAAGTCGTATATGTCCTCTGGCGGCGTGAGATGATAAAGTATTTCAGGGCAAGGTCCAGGCTAGCTGGTGCTATTGGCATGCCGGCTTTTTTGCTGGTCTTTCAGGGTATGGGCTTTAGAAAAGTGGAGTTTCCAGGCCTGCCTGAATCCATAGGTTATTTTCAGTATCTGGTACCTGGCATTATAGGGATGACTCTTCTTTTTACGGCTGCTTATGCAGGTATGAGTGTGATAATGGACAAACAGTTCGGATTTTTAAAGGAGGTTATGGTGACTCCTGCAAGTAGAGTTTCTATTGTTCTGGGGATGATCTCCGGAAGTGCGACCACATCAATCATTCAGGCACTTATTATTATGATGATGTCGGTATTGCTTGGTTTTAAACTGCCTTTTCTTCCAGCGCTTCTGTCCTCTCTTGTGATAATGGTTCTTATTTCCATGATTTTTATAAACATAGGACTGATTTTGTCATCCTTACTGAAGGATTTTCATGGGTTCAGCACGGTTATTAATTTTATTGCATTCCCTTTATTTTTGTTATCCGGAGCTTTATTTCCGGTTTCAAATTTACCGGCCCCGATAAGGATTCTGTCTTATTTTGATCCGCTGACATATGGTGTGGACGCTTTGAGGGGAGTTTTGATTGGTTATTGTGAATTCTCAATTGTTATGGACGTATGTATTCTTTTAGTACTGTCTATCCTGCTGGTCTGCGCCAGCAGTTATTTCTTCCAAAGGGCAGAGATGATATAATGTCAGGAATTAAGCAGTTGATAAAATAGCGCCTATCCCAAAAACTCCTGAACCAGGTTCCATAACCTTTTTTAAAATCCGGGAAGATGGTTTTTAACCGGCTTTCCGAAGATGTCCTTCAAATTTTCGAATAATTCTCCAAAAACGAAAACAGGAAAAATGTTATTTTTTGCAGATATCTGTGGAAAGTCAGATATAAATCAATATGTGTAACTATTAAGCCTATAAAAACATGTCTGTTGATATTGATTATTAAGAAAAAGAGGAAACCGAGAATTAACTTATGAACAATGAGAAAACGCAGTCAAACGCCAACAGTCAAAGAAAATCAAATTACAGAAATTTGTCTATTGGATATTAATAAAGATGGGTATTGGTATTGTTTTATATAAGCTGAATAGTTACCAATATGTTTTAAAAAACTGTTTTTTATCAACAATAATTTATTTATCAATAATAATTTATTTATCAATAATAATTTATTTATCAATAATAATTATCAATCAATAATAATTTATTTATCAATAATAATTATCAATCAATAATAATTTATTTATCAAT
>JASGVX010000129.1 GCA_030054735.1 Methanobacteriota archaeon
CTTAATTCGATTCTTGAACCATATCTAGATTTAGATGTGAAAAGAGACATACGGCGGCGTTTTCATAGTATATAAAGGTATCGGAAAACATCGTTTAAGGAAAAGTAAAAAATTAGTGAACTACTGATATTAGAAATCTCATTCCTGATTTAAAAACATGCAAAAATACGAAAAATGTAAAAAAATAAGGATTAAAATCGAAATCAGATGAGCCATTGATAAGGGGAAAGGCAGTAAAAGTAAAATTCCTTTAAAAATATAAAAGGAATATTACTTCAGCCTGTAAGGAATTCTGGCTCCTTTAGGAATGGTATGAATATACTTCTTTCTGAAATCCGGATTTCGCATCATGCAGTAGGCTGCATCATCTTTTTTGTAAGCATTATGTTTTCCCATACGCTTCCAGATAGTTTCCAGAGGCTCTTCACAGATGTTGCCAAAGGAAAGAGGTGTATATGCACAGGGCATGACTTCTCCGTCAGATGCAACGTGTAGCCATCGCCTGCCGGCAAAGCATCCGAAAAGCTCGGGACCCATAAAATAGGGCAAAGCTGTTACTCTGGGACCATCAGGTTTGCTGTTCATAGATTTCTGGAACGCCTTAAGCCTGGATACGTCTTTATCGCTAATTACTTCATCCTCGTGTTCCATCCAGCGCCCTACTGCAATGATCTCATAGATTGACATCTCTTTCATATTAAGGTCGGCTGCCAGGGAATAGAACTCTTCAAGGTCATCTATATTATGTGGAGAAACGACAACAAACATGTCAGTAAGGATTCCGGCAGCATCCGCGTTTTTAATTCCTTCAATTGCATCTTTGTATGCGCCGCTCCGGCCTCTGACACGGTCATGTTCGGCTTCAAACGGACTGTCTAAACTTATCATGGCAGCGTAGAGGCCTGCAGCTTTAAGCGCCTCAGCACGCTCTTCTGATAGCTTGAAGCCAGAAGTAAAACATGTGGCAATTGCTTTTGTCTTATCTACCCTTGAGACCATCTCAACAATGTCGTTTCTGAGCATTGTCTCTCCACCGTCAAATGAGACAAGGTAAGTCCCGAGTTCAATGCTCTGATCCACAGCATTGCAAATTTCTTCAAGCGTCAATTCTTTTTCAGGTTTTATGTCAGCTGCTCCGCAGTGAATACAATTGTTTGGACAGCGGGCGGTAATCCCTATTGAAAATTGGTCCGGGACACGTTTTTTCCTTATGGCTGCAATTTCTGCACTTATAACCCGGCTGAACACAGGACCTGGGATAGGGGGAACCCAGGTAGAAAATATAATCTCGTCTTCGTTTATTGAGATGGGTTTTTCTTCTGCAAAGATGTCATTTATACGTTTCAGAAAGGGTTTTGCAATATGGGAAAGAGGACCTTCTGCGTCGAGTACCATCTTTTCATTTTCGGTACTGGCGTTTACCTTAATCACCGGACTATCATATACTCTCATGGATACACCTGATAAAGTTAGTGGCAAAAGCTGGAGCCTGCCGGGGTTTTTATTAAGGAATTGAACAGCATCATTTTGATAATATATGCATAGAACTTGGGCAAAAACAATTTATTTTTCAGGGCAGGTAAATGTTTGTTAGAGTTTCTCAAGCATGTCTACTGTTATATAATCGGTAATCTGGAAAAGTTTGTCCCTTGCTGGGCATGCTCTGAATGTTGCGAGTGTTTCTTTTGCGGCAGCAATGTGCAGCTTTACACAGTCCATTGACTTTTTCAGGGCTTCTTCCTTTGACATGCTTTTCATGTAGATGTGCGGCAGGGTTTCAGATGTGAATTTAGACTCCTTACCCTTAACGATTTCAAGAAACTCAAGGATATCGTCAACAATCTGATATGCGGTTCCAAGGGAATTTCCAAAAAAGCTGAAACGTTCGGCAAGCGCATCATCAGCTCCGCCCGTATAAGCTCCTATTGATGCACTTATTGCAAATAAAGAAGCTGTTTTTTTATAAATGCACTTAAAATAATCGCTTTCTTCAAAGATATCATCTTCAAGCTTCAGGTCAAGGACTTCCCCTTCTGCCATATCCATCCCTGCCTTTCCAAAATCCTGAATTAC
Organism: Methanobacteriota archaeon; assembly: GCA_030054735.1. Lineage (GTDB taxonomy): Archaea > Halobacteriota > Methanosarcinia > Methanosarcinales > Methanosarcinaceae > Methanosarcina. The sequence continues at coordinate 2,074 of JASGVX010000129.1, forward strand.
CTTCTGTCCATAAGGAGAAATAAAAACAATCGATTTTGCAATAAGATAATCTCCACAGAGCAGGGCTCTGGAGTGTCCAAATTTTTTAGGAGCAGAAGGCAGGTTCCTTCGGATAAGCCCCTGATCCAGCAGGTCATCGTGAATTAAAGAGGCCGAATGCATCATTTCGACGGCAAGGGCTGCATTAAGGCTCCGGGTATATGAGCCTGAACAGATCTCGCTGACCAGCAAGAGAATTATTGGTCGAATTCTTTTTCCTCCGGAATTACAGACATGCTCAAGCATTGTTTTTAAGCCGGAGTCCTCTATCACTGCTATCGAGTCTTTAATTCCGGCTTCTACATATCTGTACTCTTCCCATTCTTCAATATTCATCAAAATTACTCCATGTACTTTGACGGGCATCCTGTAATTATTTTGTTCGCCTCGAGTGTTGATTCGGAAACCATTGTCCCACTGATGGCCACCTGTTTTCCTTCAGCAAGATTGGAAGAGAGGTTTCTTACATAATCAACATGTATCTAAAGGTTTTCATCGTTTTCATCTTTTAAATCTAATGAGATCATGCCTGGGGCCTTTTCAAGGCTCCTGTCCTCTACAACTCCCATACCACTTATATTCTGCCCGGAGTAGCCCTGAGGATCAGAGAGAAGCTCAGATACTGCAATGTATCACTTCCGAAGAGTCGGCTCCATTTAGGCCACAAGGAACGCACCGGCAATAAAAGCAACTGCAATCAGTGATTTCTTTTTTTATTCACGCTAAACCTCGTATAACTCAATCATTACATTAACCTTTTGTTAAACTCTACAGATGTCTTGAGCAGTGAGAGAAGGTACGTAAATATAGTATCCAGCTTATTGAAAATGCCAGAGTAAGGAGGTTCCATTTTAGACCATTTCTTCGTACGATCAGTTTCTTCAACCCCCCGGAGCCAGGGGAGCTTAAGAGAAGAAGTTAGTTTTGAGAACTTATGCCTAGCCCTATATAAGAATATATATCCCTTATCAGAGGAAAAAGATGTTAGAGAGATGAAAGAGATCAGATTTTTATTTATCAATATTGAAAATAATAATAATAATAATAATAATAATAATAATAATAATAATAATAATAATAATAATAATAACTATATTGAATTATTGTGTAACAGAAGAAAAGTGTTTTTACAGCTAATGAAGTATAAATATGGATATATATAAACGTTTGTAATGCTAGATGAATAAAGATAAGTATGTATCCTCTTCAAATTCGGTGGAAATCTCTGGCTTTCAACTCAATGAACTTTTTTCTCTGATGAGTTGAGCCAGAGATGGCATCTCAAACTTATTGCTTACTCTATCACATATGTACTGATAAGCACTTACTCCCAGTTT
>JASGVX010000130.1 GCA_030054735.1 Methanobacteriota archaeon
TAAAAGTTTAGTATGAGATATTATTAATTGACCATATGTAAACCTAAAAGTTACGTACAAATACTGTGTATAATTTCAAAATCACCATCAACAGAAATTATGAAAAATTAAATGTCGACATGCCGAATGTAGGATATAAAGTTGTTCATAACCGATATAAAGTTATTAAGGCTTAAATATAAGGTCTAGAGTTTAAGAAGTTCTGGAATATATTAAATAAGTAATTAATTCGAAGCCATGAATATAAAATCATAAATTTGATATAAAATTCTCACATATTTCTGTAAATATTTATCCTCAAATATGTTTAGGGATAAACATAGTGAAAAAATAAAATAATACTTCCGATAATTATTATAACTACATATTTAAGAATATTCTGACAATTATTCTTTAAACACCGAATAGCAATTCAAAAAGATAAGGAAGTCATATGTATTTTATAAAGATCATATGTGGAATGCTTGCAGCTGCCCTTATTCTGGGTATCCTTACCTGTGGGGCTTATGATGACCGGGCAGCAGTTGTGAAAGAACTTGAGAACAAAACAGTAAACGAACCAGCTTCAGGAATGGCCGGAAAAGCTATGGCTGCAGTAGATAACACAGGCACAGAACAAGCCCTCATGAATCCTGCACCTCCAGATTCTCTGATTCTTGCAAAAGGTGAGAGTGAAATGGCAAGTGAAAGGATAGAGATTGAAAATAAAGTAAGGGCTACAGTCAGACTTTTAAACTCTCAGGGAGAACAGCTTTTTCCTAAACTTGTAGAAGCGAAATCCCCCTGGAATAACAGTGATTTCTGTATTTTTGTCTGGACAATAAATGGAACTCAGGTCGTCTCCCCTCAGGATAGGGGGAGTGAAGGAAAGGAAATGAAAGGGCTTCTGGACGCTGACGGCAAGCCCATAGGAGAACTCTTTATAGAAGCAGCCCTGAGTGAAAGTGGAGAGGGCTGGATAGATTACAACTGGCAGGGGTCAGGAAGTTCCGATCCTTCCCGGAGCTTAAGCTTCGTTAAAAAGGCCAGCTTTGAAGGGCGGGATTACATTGTAGGATCAAACTTTTACGTGGACGACTACATAATATGCAGGAAGCTCAGCGAATGCTCATATATTGAAGAGCCTGGAAATTTCCATCTTGCAGAACTGCTGGGCCCGGAAAATCTTGATAATGAAATTGACCTGAACTACAGTATTGCCCATTCAATTGTCGAAGCAGGAGAAAGTATCGCCCCCCACATGATAAAAAATCCCGAAGTCCAATATATCCTTGAAGGAGAGGGCATCCTCTATATTGACGGGGTCCCTGTCGAACTTCACCGGGATCAGATAATATATGTCCCTGCAGGCGCCGTTCAAAGTACATTCAACACAGGAAGCACTACTCTTAAATTCCTTGCCATAAACCAGCCTGGGTGGTCAGAAGAAAATACCATAGTCTTTAAATGAAAGGCAGGAAGGGACAGCATTAAGATTTCTGAAACTAAAACATGACCCTGGATAAATAAGTATCATGAAGCTCGGGACATATTGGCATCTAAAAGCCTGTTATATAAAAATCTGATGTATACAATATAATACAAAAAATATAGGGGGTTTATTCAGAACCTGAATAAATTATCCTGAGGGCCCTGCCTCTTTTTACTGTATATCAGAAATAAAAAGGGGAGTAAAATAGAACCTCCCTTTTAAAGTAAAAATCACATTATATATTTTGTTTTTTCAAAGGTTCAGATATGCTTACTCTTTTCTGCGCCCAAAGACAAAGACCAGGCCAAGGACTGCAGCCACAGGCAGTGCAATTGTTGGGAATTCAGGGATTTCGTTTACATCGGTATTAATGACACTTACTATGACTCTACCTGTAATATTCACCTCTTGTTCGAAGTCAGTCTGTGCACTTGCTTCAACATTATGAGAATATTTTCCTGGTTTTGCGTCATTAGGTACCTGCAATGTTAACATTGAAGATCTGGAATCTGTACTGCTCTCTAGTCTAACTTTTGAAGGATCAAAAGTATAAAGCCAATCTGGATTATCAAATTCATCTTTCTTAATTGTCCTATTAATCGATAAATTAACAGTTTCAGCCCACGGATTACTGCCTCCTTCCTCAGGATCAATAATTTCGTCATCAAACACAGTTACAACATAGCTTATTGACTCTCCTGGCACTACCGAAATACCATCTGGAGCAGACACTTCCAATGTAAGTCCTGCCGAACAAGTATTTGCCAGAAGCAGCAAACCTAACAAACCAAATATAAAGCCTATTTTTACCACTAATTTCACCTCAAACCATTCAAATTTGACCAGCAAGTATTCGAGCTCCCTTTTAAACTGCGTGAACTCAACAAAACTGCTGGAAATATACTTAAACTTTTATTTTGTCACATTTTTAAATTCTTCAAATTACACGATTCAGGAAACACCGTTCCTGATGTTTTTGTATATTTTTCAGACTTTTATAAACAAAGAAATTAAAAATAAAAAACTCCCATGAGTGATTCATGGGAGCAAACATTTCTTTGCACAGCATCTCATTATTCAGATATTACCAGGTACCCGGTATCAAATCCGGCAATCGAAGACGTTTCCGAGTTCACATTGGCTCTGAAAATCTTGAGTCTTGTTTCAGTTACATCAGGAGTCACTTCCAATGGGATCAGGGTTTCTTCTCCTGCTTTCAGAGTTACAACTTTTTCAGTCCAGTTAAACCATGAAAGGTCTGCCTGATAAGCGGCAGGAAGGCCACTGACACTGATGCGGACTTTAAACGTGTCATCGATATTCTGGGTGTTTTTCACTTTGATGAAAATGGAAACTGTGTCTCCTATTGCAACACTGCTGCTCCTTGGAGAAACAGCAATGTTAGCGCCGCCGGAAAGCTGAACAACATGGTAGGGTACTGAAGTTTCAGCGCTGTTGCCAGCAGCGTCCTTTGCCGTGATCTTCAGGGAATAGTCTCCAAGTGAAGAAGGAGCAGTTATATTGCCCTTCCAGATTCCATCTATATTTGTGAGCTG
>JASGVX010000131.1 GCA_030054735.1 Methanobacteriota archaeon
GAATTATTACCAGAATAGAATTATTACCAGAATAGAATTATTACCAGAATAGAATTATTACCAGAATAGAATTATTACCAGAATAGAATTATTACCAGAATAGAATTATTACCAGAATAGAATTTCGCAGAATGACTTAATTCAATGTCACCATTACAGGGAAGGAATTATCTCCTTAAAATCATAATTTGAGATTAGCAATTCATTGTAACAACTAATGAAATTACCAGCTTATCAATTTCCTGGGACAAGAGCCTTATAAATATTAAAGGGCTTATTTTCCCTTTAAAAATATTATTAAAGTCATCAATTCAAAGATTAATTCAAAGAACTGGTCCTTTAAGGAATTTATTTAAGATAAAATTCCTTAAATAATTACTCAGCATCATTTAAGGAATTGATGCATTAAAGTCACTTAAAAATCACTTCTTAAGTTCATTAAATCAGGAACTATTCACAATATCTAAAATAAGAAATCAATTTAAATGTCATTCAGCAGGTAATGAAATAATTTCGTGCTGAATCGGCTGGAATCTGGAAAAATTTGATAAAGAAAGTAATTCAAAGTATAAAAATAAGTTATTGGAGTATGGAATAATAAATCGCTGGAATATAGGAAATAGTTTAGTAAAGTCATTTAAAGATAGAAGCTTGCCCTTATCTGGAGCCTGTTTGGAACCAGGCTTTTTGAGAGTAGTTGTAACTGAGGAAGGATACTGAAAGTACGCGTAGAGTACCCAGGACCCGTAATTCTCCCAATAGATTGGAAGTCCCGCTGGAAAAATCAGGTAATATAAAGAACGGAATAAGAGTTAGTTTCCAAAATTTCAGGCAGGTTAATATATTTGTATAATGAACAAATATATGAATATATATTTAAATATATAGTAAATTATTAGATAAGAACTGCAGCCTGGTGCATATAATCCGGAAGGGGACTTCTTCAAGGGTATAAGAACTAGCTTTTATAAGTGACTTTTCTAAAAAGATGATTCTATATTTTTACATATTTACATTCATGCTCATTGATTTAAGACCGTCACCTGATCTATTTTTAAGGTTTCGGTTTCACAAGGAAAAGATATTCTCTAAGTTAATACGAGGTTAAAAAATATGACTGATATAGGTATTGTTGCAGTCGGTGGCTATAATGAAATGGGCCGCAATATGACTGCCATCATTGTAGGTGAAGATATTGTCATTCTTGACATGGGGCTCAGACTTGATCGAGTTCAAATTCACGAGGATGTTGAGATTGACAAAATGCATTCTCTTGAACTAATTGAGATGGGGGCAATTCCTGATGATACTATAATGAAGGAAATTAACGGGACTGTAAGGGCAATAGTCTGTACTCACGGGCACCTTGACCACATAGGTGCAATCCCGAAGCTTGCCCACAGGTATAATGCCCCTATACTTGCCACTCCATATACTGCAACTATTATCAAGCAGCAGATTGAGGCTGAGCGCAAGTTTGATGTCTGTAACAGGGTTATTCCTCTGCAGGCAGGCGGAACCTACCAGGTCACAGAAGACATATCTATAGAATTCATCAGAGTCCAGCACAGTATCATCGACTGTGTACTTGCAGCTGTGCACACTCCGGCAGGAGCTGTTCTTTATGCCTGCGACTTCAAACTGGACAGGACTCCGACAATGGGTGATGCACCTGACTTTGACCGTTTCAAATCCCTCGGAAAGGAAGGAGTAATTGTAATGATTGCAGAGAGCACGAATGCCGGACGCTCAGGCAAGACCCCTTCGGAACAGATCGCAAAAGACATGGTAAGGGATGTCCTGCTTGGAACTGAAGAGTCCGACGTAGGGATGATTATTACGACCTTTGCCTCTCACATTGCCAGGCTCAAAGCGATTATCGAGGCTACCGAAGAGATGGGCAGAATTCCAGTGCTTATGGGGCGCTCCATGGAACGCTATGTGGGTGCTGCCAGAGATCTCGGTTATCTTCAGCTCCCCTCCAAAGTGGAGATTTACGGCACTAGAAGAGATGTAGACAGGGCATTCAAGCGTATCATGCAGGAAGGTAAAAACAAGTATCTGCCTATCGTCACAGGACACCAGGGGGAACCGGGCTCCATTCTTGTGCGGGTTGCAAACGGAGAAACACCTTACAGGATTGACCCTGGAGATAGGATCATTTTCTCCGCAAATGTAATCCCCAGCCCGATGACTCAAGCAAACCGCTATGCCCTTGAAACCAAACTCAAAATGAAAGGAGCAAGGATCTATGACAATGTTCACGTGTCAGGGCATGCATTCAAGGAAGACCACTGGGAGCTTCTGCGCATGGTAAATCCTGAACATGTGATTCCTGCTCATGGAAACATGGAAATGCACGGGCACTACATTGAAATGGCAGAAGATGCGGGGTATGTACTTGGAGATACCGTACACCTTCTCAGAAACGGCGAAGTGTTATATATAGAAGAGTAAACCTATAATGAAAACCCCCCAATTCTTGTGATGATCATGATACTAATCGATGAAATTAAAAAAAGAAGTTCCTACGTTGATGCTGCAATAGAGGAACTGCTTCCGATAACCCGTCCGGAGGAACTGTACAAAGCTTCACGTTACTACTTAGATGCCGGTGGAAAACGCCTTCGTCCGGCAGTCCTGATCCTGGCAGCAGAAGCTGTCGGTTCCGATCTCAAATCCGTTTTGCCTGCAGCAGTGGCTGTGGAGCTTGTGCATAATTTCACCCTGATCCATGACGATATCATGGACAAAGACGAGGTCCGCAGGGGAATGCCTGCAGTTCATGTAATATGGGGTGAAGCCGGAGCGATTCTTGCTGGTGACACTCTTTATTCAAAAGCCTTTGAAATCCTTTCAAGAGCCGAAAAAGATCCATCAAGGATTTTAAAATGCATGAATATCCTCTCAAATGCCTGTACAGAGATTTGCGAAGGGCAGTGGCTTGACATGGATTTCGAAAAATGGGAGAGGGTTACGGAGCCTGAGTATATTGAAATGGTTGAAAAGAAGACTTCTGTCCTCTATTCTACTGCAGCCAAGATAGGAGCTCTTCTTGGAGGGGCTTCGGATGAAGTTGCTGATGCTTTATTCGAATATGGGCGCCTTATAGGGATCGGCTTCCAGATGTATGATGACGTCCTTGATATGATAACTCCCGAAGAAGTGCTTGGAAAGGTAAGGGGCAGTGACCTGATGGAAGGAAAGCGTACCCTCATTGTCATTGATGCTTTCAGGAAAGGCGTGAAACTGGATATCTTTGGAAAAGGGGAAGCAACTATCGAAGAAACCGAAGCGGCCGTCAGGACTCTTACCGAATGTGGGTCTCTCGATTACGTGAAAAATCTTGCAATCTCATATATCAATGAAGGAAAAGCAAAACTGGATGTACTCAGAGACAGTCCTGAAAAAACCCTTCTACTACAGATTGCCGACTATATGATCACAAGGAAATACTGAAGGTGAGCTCTGGCTCATCCATTTTTTAATTATTTGAGGTTTAATTTTTGTTTCCAACTTTTCTTTTGATCAAGACATATCACTCTGTAAGCAATTGATCAATACCATTTTGATAAGCAGTTGACGAAAAAATAAAATAAATCGAGTTTTTCAAAGTTCCAGACCTGATGGGTAGATCCGCTACGCTCCGGGAAATAACTGTTCAAAAAAGAATGCTGAAGGCAGGATTTGGTCCTGCCATAATTTAATTATTTATTTTTTTTGCGTTTTTCATTTCTATTGTGCTCTGCGCAGCTACAAGTCTTGCAATCGGGACTCTGTAAGGTGAGCAGCTCACATAATCAATGCCAATCTCATGAGCGAAGGCGATGGATCTCGGATCTCCTCCGTGTTCTCCGCAGATTCCCATCTTAAGTTTGGGTTTGGCAGAGCGGCCTTTTTGTATACCGATCTTCATGATCTCGCCTACACCTTCCTGGTCAAGGACTGCAAAGGGGTCGTGCTCAATTATGCCTGCCTTCAGATAGATAGGCACGAATTTGGACACGTCGTCCCTGCTGAACCCGAAAGCTGTCTGGGTCAGGTCATTAGTCCCAAAGGAGAAGAAATCAGCTTCCTTTGCGATCTGGTCTGCAACGATTGCGGCTCTGGGCAGTTCAATCATGGTACCAACTTTGTAGTCTATCTTCATGCCTTTTTCAGCCATTACCGCATCTGCAGTCTTGCAGACTTCCTCTCTGGTGAGGGAGAACTCTTTTAGAATGCCAACGAGTGGAATCATGATTTCAGGAACAACCTTATGTCCTTCGGCAGTAAGCTCACAGGCTGCCTCCATGATTGCACGTACCTGCATATTATATATTTCAGGGTAGGTAATTCCAAGCCTGCAGCCTCTGTGCCCCAGCATTGGGTTAAGCTCCTTAAGGGAAACTACGCGCTTGATAACTTTTTTTACATCTTCAATCTTTCCGCTGTCTCCCAACGCTTCAAGTTCCCTGAGTTTTGCATCAAGTTCTTCCTTGTCCGGAAGGAACTCGTGCAGAGGCGGGTCAAGGAGCCTTATGGTTACAGGCAAGCCTTCCATGCTGCAGAAGATGCCAAGGAAGTCATCTTTCTGCATTGGGAGCAGTTTCTTGAGGGCTTCCTTCCTCGACTTCTCGTCTTCGGCCATGATCATTTCCCGGACTGCAGGGATCCTGTCTTCGCCGAAGAACATGTGCTCTGTCCTGCAAAGCCCGATACCTTCTGCACCCAGTTCGCGAGCAATGGAAGCATCTTTGGGGGTGTCGGCGTTTGTCCTTACTCCGAGAGTCCTTATATCATCAGCCCAGCCAAGGAGCTTTTTCAGGTCATCGTCTATTTTGGAATCGATAAGGTCTGCTTTCCCTAGAATGACGCTTCCTGCACTTCCATCAATCGTGATGTAGTCGTGCTCTTTAATGGTGTAGCCGTTTACAATAAAGTGGCCATTCTTCATATCGATTGAGATTTCTCCGCACCCAACGACACAGGGCTTACCCATACCTCGACCTACGACTGCAGCATGAGAGGTCATCCCTCCGCGCACGGTAAGAACTCCCTGTGCAGCTGCCATTCCTCCTATATCTTCAGGGGAGGTCTCGGTACGGACAAGAATTGTTTTTTCGCCCTTCTCTGCCATCTCTTCAGCAGCTTCGGCAGTAAAGACTACCTTTCCAACAGCGGCTCCTGGAGATGCGGGAAGACCATTTGCAATTACTTCAAGCTTTGCTTTCGGGTCAATCCTCGGGTGAAGGAGCAGGTCAATGTGTTCCGCCGTAACCCTGTTTACAGCAGTTTCTTTGTCTATAAGTCCTTCTGCTACCATATCAGTTGCGAGTTTCACTGCTGCAGCTGCTGTACGCTTTCCAGTTCTGGTCTGCAGCATGTAGAGTTTTCCTTCCTGGATAGTAAACTCTATGTCCTGCATGTCCCTGAAGTGGGCTTCAAGCTTCTGGCAGATATCCACAAGCTGGGCATAGGCTTCAGGGATCTTGTTCCCGAGCGTATCAATAAAGTCCGGGGTCCTTATCCCTGCGACCACATCTTCGCCCTGAGCATTGATGAGATATTCTCCAAAAAACTTCTTTTCGCCTGTGGACGGGTTTCTGGTGAAAGCAACACCTGTACCTGAGGTGTTTCCTCTGTTCCCGTATACCATTGTTTGCACATTGACGGCTGTGCCCAAGCTGTCATCAATATTGTTAAGCTTCCTGTAGGTAATGGCTCTATGATTATTCCATGAATCAAAAACAGCATCTATCGCCAAACGAAGCTGAACTTTAGGGTCCTGAGGAAATTCGAATCCCTTTTCGAATTTGATTAGTTCTTTAAATCTTTCTGCCAATTCTTTTAATGCTTTTGAATCGAGGTCAGTGTCGGACTTAACCCCAAGTTCCTTTTTCTTGTCCTCAATTAAGGAATCGAATTCTCTGAAGTCAATCCCAAGCACCACGTCCCCAAACATGGAGATAAATCTTCGGTAACAGTCGTAGGCGAATCTTTCATCATTGACTTTGTTTGAGAGCCCAATTACGGATTTGTCCGTAAGCCCCAGGTTAAGAACCGTGTCCATCATTCCCGGCATGGACACCTTGGCACCAGACCTTACAGAAACCAGCAATGGGTCTTCGGGATCTCCCAGTTTTTTGCCGTTTAATTTTTCTAATTTATCAATTGCCTGTTCTACCTGTCTGAGCACTTCTTCTGGATATTTATTACCCTTAAGATAAAGAACACAGACTTCAGTCGTTATTGTAAAACCTGGGGGTACTGGAATTCCGAGGTTTGCCATTTCGGCAAGGCCTGTGCCCTTACCTCCAAGCAAGTTATTCATACTACCTGTGCCATCAGTTACATCCTTTCCAAAAAAATATACAAATTTGGACAATGATTCTCCTCCCTGGAACGAGATCATTAATCAGAGTTATAGTTGGATATTCCCAGACATAAGTCTGGTTGTTGCCAACAATACCATTTTAATATATAAGCTTGTTTCTTTGATTTAGCATGAAAGTGCTTTCCAGCACTTTCATTTCTTTGTGCCTGTTATTCGAAGAATATGCGTTTCATATCATACTCTTCGAAATTATTTGTTATGTACAGTATGTAATATTATATAATATATGTCTTGCGAATTCAATGTATAATATAGGTCTTGCGATATCTTTATATATCATGAATGTAGACTAAATATGCTTTTCAGTCTAGAATCTAAACCTTATTTAAGACTGACAGTAAAAACCACTCGAAGCCAGGGTATTTTTGCCCTGAGTATAGAGGCATAACTATTCGTGGCTGATATGAAACGACTAGGTACCGTGCTGCACAGATCAGGTGTTAGAAACCTGATAATTAGAGGGGACGAGATAAAAACCAATAACGCCTCAGGTAGTCTTCCAAAGTTGAATTCGGTTGTTGTTGACAAATCTTTGAACCGGATTGGTACTATTGCCAGTGTCTTTGGACCTGTGAACCATCCATATTTTTTAGTGAAGGGCTTTAAGCGAATTCCTGATTCAGAAACTCGGGCTCTTATCAATGAAAAAGTCTATATTCGGTGAGATCTCTGACATTCGATGAAGACTTTAATCATTTGCTATGGTTAGATTTTAACTGATTTATAAGTTTTTCGCTTGTCATAACTGAGATTTTTCTTCGTCCTTCTTTTATATATTTTATTATGGTGCAGGCTTGAGAAATTCAGGGAAAACATATGGTCATGTTAATTTGTAAGGTGATATAATATGGTAGAAGTCGAAAGAGTTCGCTATTCGGACACTCTTGAAAGGGAAAAAATACGTGCCCTGATTAAAGCTCGCAAAGAAAAACAAAAGGAGCAAAGCTTTGAGAAAGAAAAGGCCGTGTGTCCAGAATGCGATAGCAGGAACCTAGTCCACGACTATGAGAGAGCAGAGCTCGTGTGCGGGGACTGTGGACTTGTCATTGACGCCGACTTTGTGGATGAAGGACCGGAATGGCGAGCTTTCGATCACGATCAGCGCATGAAGCGTTCCCGTGTGGGTGCGCCCATGACATATACAATCCACGACAAAGGGCTTTCCACAATGATTGACTGGAGGAACCGCGACTCCTACGGAAAGTCTATCTCCTCCAAAAACCGTGCTCAACTCTATCGTTTAAGAAAATGGCAGCGTAGAATTCGTGTAAGTAACGCAACTGAAAGGAACCTGGCTTTTGCCCTGTCCGAACTGGATAGAATGGCTTCTGCTCTTGGTCTTCCAAGAACTGTCAGGGAAACTGCAGCAGTCGTCTACAGAAAAGCTGTGGACAAGAACCTTATCCGTGGCCGCAGTATTGAAGGTGTAGCCGCAGCTGCCCTATATGCAGCCTGCCGCCAGTGTAGTGTCCCTAGGACTCTTGATGAGATAGAAGAGGTTTCCCGGGTAAGCAGGAAAGAAATCGGCAGGACTTACCGCTTCATTTCCAGAGAACTTGCCTTAAAGCTAATGCCTACCTCCCCTATCGACTATGTCCCGAGGTTCTGCTCAGGACTTAATCTGAAAGGAGAAGTCCAGTCAAAAAGCGTTGAGATCCTCAGACAGGCCGCAGAAAAAGAACTCACAAGCGGAAGAGGGCCCACAGGAGTTGCCGCGGCTGCAATTTACATTGCATCCATTCTCTGCGGAGAACGCAGGACTCAGCGGGAAGTGGCAGATGTTGCAGGGGTAACAGAAGTTACAATCAGGAACAGGTATAAAGAGCTTGCAGAAGAACTGGATATTGAGATTATTCTCTAAACCTGTCTTCTTTTTTACTCGGCCAGCCTGATTGAAGGTTCTTCAGATTGGTGGAGGGTTTAAGTGTGCCCTCTTTTCCTTCCCTTCTCTTTAGAACTGTCCTTCTTAGCTGTGCTAATATACTATTTCCAAAAGTTTATTCTTTTTAAAAATATAGTTTTTATAAAAGCCACATAGATCTCTAAAATCAAGATTTATTAGGACTTACGCACTTGAAATGTAAAATCAGACACATGCGGTCTTGTCAACATTATTTGAGTTTATACAGATAAGTCACTTCCGCTCGTGTTTTTCAATTAAACTGTGTAAGTCCTATTTATAAAAACTATATAAATTTGTAGCAACTCAAGATTATAATGCTGACAATTGAGATCTTCAGAGCCCTTCTCCTGGGCTTCACTATCGGGCTTACAGGTGCCCTGGTCCCAGGACCTATGCTTTTTGCAACCATAGAACTTTCTCTCAAAAGAGGCTGGTTTGCAGGCCCAGAAGTTGTCTTCGGGCATATACTTGTCGAGCTTGTAATTGCTATGCTTATTCTCTTTGGAGCTGCTTCTCTTGTCAGTAGCGGGATAATCTCAGCTATTTCCATTATTGGCGGGTTTTCACTGGCGGTATTCGGGCTGCTTACTGTAAAGGGCGCAAAAGCTGCTGTTTCGTCAGGAGCTTCTCGGGAAGCATCAGACCCAAAATTGACTTCAAATCCAACAGCATTGGGCCTTATAACCTCAGTTTCAAATCCTTACTTCTGGATCTGGTGGCTGACTGCAGGCAGCGCGCTTGTGTTGAAGGAACATGAACTGGGAATTCTTATTTCAGTTGCCTTTATCCTCGGGCACTGGGCGGCAGACCTTAGCTGGTTTACTGCTGTATCCGTGTCTTTTAGCCGGGGAAAAGCCCTTCTCTCGCTACGAACTCATAAAATGATCCTTTATGCCTGCGGAGCGTTTTTAGTGATTTTCGGGCTTTATTTTATGCTCAGTTATAATAATCCCATCCAGTTGTCATGAAGAAAGACCTTTGTTTTTCTGAGGGTCTCTCTTCTACTGTTTTCTTTGATTTTCTTCTTCAGGACAACTTCCCGATAAGGATGAGATAGATTAATAGCCCTCTACTGAAGGTAAGCAAGCATAAAATTAGCTGTATTCTCATATTTTTCCGGGTTTTCCAGCTCCATCTGTTTATAAAGAAAACAAATCCAGGGACCAGGGCTATGGCTCCAAAAAAACCGTGGATATATATATAGTAGATCGCTAAAATTTTTCCTCCACCTTTAGTCTAGCTCCATAATCTCAGACACCATACTGCTGTCCTGACCCTCAACTTTCTTCTTAGCCATTCCCCAATTAGAAGTATAAACATTTCAAATCTGAACTTATCTTCATTATAGGTATCGGAAAACATCGTTTAAGGAAAAGTAAAAAATTAGTGAACTACTGATTAACAGGTGATTTAGAAAGAACCTTATGCGCTTAAAAAGGCGGAAGTTAGGTTTAAGCTATAAAATAACTTGACCAAAATATATTTTTTGTAAAAGTATTCCCAAAAATAATAGCTTCAGAATTTTAACACTGATCAATGAATGGAAAAAATTGTACATTATAGGGATAAGAAAGAATCAAAAGACTTTTGTCACTCGAAAGTACCTTTAATCGGAACTATTATAGTGCACATAATCTTTATGTACTAGAAATGTTATTCAAATCATACCAATCCGACTAATCGCTTGATCTTTAATTTACTGCCCCAAGCTACGGCAGTAATAGCGATGTTCGAACGCGATAGGGATTTTTTTTCCGCGTGAGTGAGATTTCAATAAATCTTGCGGAGGAACATACATTGGGTAAAAAATCACTGGTAAAACTATCAAGAAAAACGAATCCAAGAATCGTTTCCCTGATTCTTACCCTGAAAGAGAGGGCAAATGGGAATTCTGCCCCTATCTGGAAGGATATTGCGAAACGTCTTGAAGGGCCGTCCAGAAACTATGCGGCAGTGAATATAAGCAAGATCAACAGGCACACTACTGAAGATGATGTCCTGCTTGTCCCGGGCAAAGTTCTGGGTGCAGGTCTTCTTGACCATCCTGTTACCGTTGCGGCTGTAACATTCAGCGAAACTGCAGTTGAAAAGATCACTGAAGCCGGCGGCAAGTGTCTGAGTCTTGAAGAGATCATGGAAGCAAATCCAAAAGGGTCCGGTATCCGGATTTTCCGTTGAGGTGATGAAGATGACGGTTATCGATGCAAAAGGGCTTATTCTGGGACGTCTTGCAAGTTCAGTTGCAAAACAGTTGCTTTCAGGAGACGAAAAGGTTTATATCATAAATGCCGAAAAGGCCATCATTTCTGGCTCAAGGGCAGCCACTATTAAAGATTACCGGGAAACCCGGGAAAGAGGTGCAACGGAATTCGGGCCTTACTTCCCGAAGCGTCCGGACCGCATCCTGAAGAGGACAATTCGTGGCATGCTGCCCTATAAGAAAGCAAGAGGCAGAGACGCAATGTCCAGGCTCAAAGTCTATGTAGGTGTCCCCTACGAGCTTAAGGGCGCTGAGGCAATCACCATAGCAGATGCCGACATGAGGCTTCTGAGCTCCAGCAAGTACATAGAGCTTGGTGAAATAAGCCAGAAAATGGGTTCAAAGTTCTAAAGGGTGAGTCCTCATGGTCAAAGTAGTTAATTCATCTGGAAAGCACAAGACTGCAACTGCACGCGCAACAGTTACAAAAGGTACCGGCAAGGTCAGGATCAACAAAATTCCGCTTGAGCTCTATACTCCTGAGCTTACAATGATGAAAATCTCCGAGCCTCTGATGATTGCAGGAAACGATGTTGTTTCCGGGCTCGACATCAATGTTGATGTTCGGGGTGGCGGAATCGTTGGGCAAGCTAATGCAGTAAGGACTGCAGTTGCCCGTGGCATTGTGGAATGGACAAATGACACAGCCATAAGAGACAACTTTGCAGCCTATGACCGCAATTTGCTTGTAAGTGATTCCAGGCAGAAAGAATCCAAAAACTTCGGTGGACCTGGTGCAAGAGCTAAATATCAGAAATCTTACAGGTAAGGAAAGTTATGATCCCAGTCCGATGTTTCTCATGTGGAAAAGTAATCTCTAACTATTGGGATGAGTACAAAAGACGCGTCAGCGACGGCGAAGACGCTGCTGCAGTGCTGGATGATTTTGGGATCACCCGCTACTGCTGCCGCAGAATGTTACTTAGCCATGTCGAACTCCTTGACGTGCTTTCACCGTACCAGTAAGGGACCGTAGGGTAGCCTGGTCCATCCTTCGGCGTTCGGGACGCCGGAACCTGAGTTCGAATCTCAGCGGTCCCATTTTCCCTATTCTAAGGGTACTGGTTTTCAGGCGTGTACTGAATATATCAAATTTATCATGCTTCTCGATTATTGGAACTCATCGGAGCGTTTTTAAGATTAAGGGTGATCTGTTGGTCAATGAAAAATATACCCGGTTCGAGCGTGCACGAATTGTAGGGGCAAGAGCACTGCAGATTGCAATGGGGGCTCCTGTCCTGGTTGAAGATGACGGACGGCTGGACCCCCTGGGCGTAGCCATTGCAGAGTTGAAGGCCGGAGTTATTCCTATAACGGTTAAACGTAAGAATAAATAAAAAACGTATTTGGGATACTTTCAGATGCTGAATGAATTTTATTGTTGATTCTATATATTATGAGGTGACTTTATGGAGGAAATTGAGCAGACAGGGCAGGAGGAAGCCGGAGCACAGCCTATGCCTGAAGAAAATGTCGTGGCTGAAGCAAAACCTGCACCTGAAAAGGAAGCCGCAGAAAAGACCGGATCTCTACCTGTAGCTGAGGACGAAGCACCCTCCGCGAAAGAGGGGTCCACATCCCTTGTATCCATTGATGAATACCTGGCTGCAGGTGTTCACATTGGAACCCAGCAGAAGACTCAAAATATGATGCGCTTCGTATACAGAGTCAGGACTGATGGATTATACGTTCTTGATATCCAGTCAACAGACGAAAGGATCAGAGCTGCATCAAAACTGCTTTCTAACTATGATACTTCCAGAATCCTTGTAGTCTCTTCAAGGCAGTATGGACAGCACCCTGCAAGAATGTTCTCAAGGGCGCTGAGTACAAAGTCAATGCTTGGAAGGTTTATTCCAGGTTCCCTTACAAACCCTCAGATCCACGGGTTCTTTGAGCCGGATGTTATAGTTGTAACAGACCCGGCTGGGGATGCCCAGGTACTGAAGGAAGCTTCAAGCATTGGGATACCTATTGTAGCACTCTGTGACACAAACAACCTGACAACAAATGTGGACCTTGTAATCCCAACCAACAACAAGGGTAGAAAAGCTCTGTCTCTTATCTACTGGCTGCTTGCAAGGGAAGTTTCCAGACTCAATAACACCCACTTCAATTACGAGCTGACCGATTTCGAAACTCCGCTCTAATCCAAGGATATCCGTCCTGCATACTGCAAGGGTTTATAAAATTGCCCATATCTTATATTATAGGTGATTGGAAATGAGACAACCAGCAGTTGCAGGGCATTTCTATCCCCTGCATAGTGAATATCTGGAGAAAGAACTTAAACGATGTTTTGAAGGACTGGAAATCCGGGAGAGGGAAGTACTGGGGGCAGTTTGCCCGCACGCCGGATATATGTATTCCGGGAAAGTAGCTGCACACGTTTATGCAACTCTCCCTGAAGCTGATACCTATGTCCTTTTAGGGCCCAACCATACAGGGTACGGCTCACCAGTATCATTATCCAAGGAAACATGGAAAACACCCCTTGGGAATCTTGATGTTGACCTCGAACTTGCCGATGGATTTCTCGGGAGCATCGTTGATGCAGACGAACTCGGGCACAGGTACGAGCATTCTATTGAAGTCCAGCTTCCTTTTCTTCAGTACCGCTTTAATCAAAACTTTAAAATTCTTCCTATCTGTATGGGCATGCAGGATGAAGAAACTGCAGTTGAGATAGGAAACCTTGTTGCTGACCTTATTTCCGAAAGCGGAAAACGTGTGCTTATCATAGCATCCAGTGATTTTACTCATTATGAGACTGCCGAGCGTGCAAAGGAAATAGATTCCGAGGTAATAGATGCTGTCCTGAATTTTGATATCCCATCCATCTACGACCGGCTTAATAGAAGAAATGCTACGGTTTGCGGGTACGGGCCCATTGCAGCAATGCTTTCGGCTTCTCAAAAGCTTGGGGGGTCAAGAGCCACTCTGCTTAAATACGCAAACAGTGGGGATCTTAGCGGAGATATGGACGCGGTTGTCGGGTACGCTGCAATTATTGTGGAATAACTTTGAGCTAACAGACAAATTCTAAAAAGATATCAGGAAAAGTTTTTTTAATTGTTCTGAAAAATGCCTGGAGTAATGCCGGAACAGGGATAGGTTTTTTTATACTATTTTTACTTTACTCTTAATACTTATAAGGGTAAAGTTAATTACTCAAGATACTTAAATTCAGCAAAAATTGAAAAACTGTTGAGGAATAATATGGTTTCATGTTCTGCTCCCGGGAAAATCTATCTTTTTGGAGAACATGCGGTTGTTTACGGAGAAAACGCAATAGCATGTGCAGTTGATTTGAGAACCAGGGTGCGGGCGGAGTTAAACGACTCCATAGTTATCCAGTCGCAGATTGGCAGAACAGGCCTTGATTTTGAAAAACACCCCTATGTTTCTTCAGCGATTGAGAAAATGAGGAATTTTGCCCCTATAAAAGGTATTTTTTTAAACGTTGACTCGGACATCCCTGTAAGTTCTGGGCTCGGTTCATCTGCTGCAGTTACGATTGCAAGTATAGGAGCCCTCAATGAACTGTTTGGATGCGGTCTGTCTCTGGAAGAGATTGCAAAACTGGGGCATGAGATTGAGATAAATGTGCAGGGTGCAGCAAGCCCTACAGACACTTATGTTTCTACTTTCGGAGGGGTTGTTACCATTCCGGAACGGAGAAAATTGAAGGTTCCTGACTGCGGAATTGTCATAGGAGATACAGGGGTTTTTTCGTCTACAAAAGAGCTTGTGTCAAATGTCAGGCAGCTTCGCGAGAGTTACCCTGAACTTATCGAGCCTCTCATGGCTTCCATTGGCAAAATCTCGAAAATAGGAGAAGACCTTGTGATTTCCGGAGATTACGCCTCCATTGGCAGGCTTATGAACGTGAACCAGGGTCTGCTTGACGCAATTGGGGTGAACATCCTTGAGCTATCACAGCTGATCTATTCTGCAAGAGCAGCAGGAGCTTTCGGGGCAAAGATTACAGGGGCCGGAGGCGGTGGTTGTATGGTTGCGTTAACTGCGGCACAGAAATGCACCCGGGTTGCTGAAGCCATTGCAAGAGCAGGAGGAAAAGTGACAATCACAAAACCCACTGAACAGGGGCTAAAAGTCGACTGATCCAGGGTGCTTCAGAGAGTTTTCCTGTAAATAAAATCATTTTTTGTCTCATCTTTTTGTTACGATTGCTGTAATATTATGATACCTTACTCTCATTGAAAATTATTCGAAAAATGTATTAAGTGATATTATGAACGCTTCAACCGAACCTGTTATCTTAAAACTCGGAGGTAGCGCCATTACTGATAAAGGCGCAAATGAAGGGGTCGTAAAAGAGGCTGCCCTTCTCAGGATTGCGCGAGAAGTTTCAGGCTTCAAGGGAAAAATGATTATCGTACACGGAGCCGGGTCTTTCGGGCATACCTACGCTAAAAAATACGGGCTCGACAGGACATTTGACCCGGAAGGGGCAATTGTAACCCATGAATCCGTAAAGAAACTGGCTTCAAAGGTAGTGGGTGCTCTGAACAGCTTTGGAGTCAGAGCTATTGCTGTGCACCCTATGGTCTGTACGGTCTGCAGGAATGGGAGAATAGAGAGCATCTACCTTGACAGCATAAAACTCATGCTCGAAAAAGGATTTGTCCCTGTCCTGCACGGAGATGTTGCTATGGATCTCGAACTCGGGACCTGCATCCTTTCCGGAGACCAGATTCTTCCTTATCTGGCAAAGGAACTGAGAATTACCAGGCTCGGGCTGGGATCGGCTGAGGACGGTGTTCTCGATGAATATGGAAAACCCGTACCTGAGATCACTCCTGAGAACTTTGAAGAATTCAGGCACTGTATAGGAGGTTCAGGAAGTACCGATGTTACAGGAGGAATGCTCGGGAAGGTTCTGGAACTTCTTGAACTTAGCAAAAATTCTAGTATCACCTCCTATATATTTAATGCAGGAAAAGCGGATAATATTCACAGGTTCTTAAATGGAGAATCCATAGGGACCAGAATAAGTCCGGATAAAAGGGTATGAAGCATGATCAATATTACCTCCAGGCGAAAGATCGAACACCTGAAGCTCTGCGCTGAAAGCCCGGTTGAGTCCAGGAAGGTCAGGGCAGGATTTGAAGACGTAACCCTGATTCACAGGGCGCTTCCGGAATTAGACATGGATGAGCTGGATCTTTCTGTGGATTTCCTTGGAAAGCGCATTAAAGCTCCGTTTTTAATTGCATCGATTACAGGAGGTCACCCTGATACTATTCCTGTAAATGCTGCACTTGCAGCCGCAGCCGAAGAAATGGGAATAGGAATTGGAGTAGGAAGCCAGAGAGCTGCAATTGATGACCCGGCTCAGATAGATTCTTTCAGAATTGTCAGGGATGAGGCTCCGAATGCCTTTGTCTATGGAAACGTTGGTGCTGCCCAGATCCGACAGTACGGGGTTGAAGGGATAGGAAAACTCATTGAAATGATCGATGCAGACGCCCTTGCCATTCACCTTAATTTCCTGCAGGAAGCCATACAGCCCGAAGGGGACAGGGATGCTACAGGCTGCCTGGATATGATAACTGAAATATGCTCTGAGATCAAAACCCCGGTGATCGTGAAAGAAACAGGGGCAGGCATTTCCAGGGAAGATGCTCTTCTTTTGCAGAAAGCCGGAATCTCTGCAATTGATGTCGGAGGTGTTGGGGGCACGAGCTGGGCTGGAGTTGAGGTCTACAGGGCAAAAGAAAGCGGAGATTTGGTATCTGAGCGTCTTGGAGAACTTTTCTGGGATTTCGGAATTCCGACTGTTGCCAGCCTGATCGAATCAAGGGTTTCTCTTCCTATTATCGCAACTGGCGGGATAAGAAACGGGCTTGATATTGCAAAATCCCTTGCTCTAGGGGCCAGCGCGGCAAGTGCAGCCCTGCCTTTTGTAGGGCCTTCTCTTGAAGGCAAGGAAGCGGTTGTTAATGTCCTCTCCTCTATGATTGAAGAATTCAAAGCTGCAATGTTTCTCTGCGGCTGTGCAGATATCCATGACCTGCATAATGCACCAGTTGTTATCACCGGATGGACACGTGAATACCTTGAACAGCGCGGTTTTAATATAAAAGACCTTTCTTTGCCTAAGGAATGGTGAAAATTTAATTTCAAACACTTATACCCCATATTGTCATTAATGATATTTGGAAGTGCAATAATAGAGTTATTAGCAAAGTGAAAACTTGAAGTCATATTTCGACTATTCCTAAGAATACTCTTTAATTAAAGGAAAGGAATGAAAATGCATATTCCTTCCTTTATTTCACATACTTGGATAACCCACAACAGATTTATTCGATCATAATTAATTGAGCCTTTCCCAATTTGGCTATCAATGCTTTAAAATTAAATTAAACGCATTTAATTCTCTTTTTTTTAAAAAATTACTTTTAGTTGCTCATATATTCATCTTTCTAAAAGCTCCTGGTGTTCAGATCATGTCATGTCTTCCAACTTTAAAAGCCGGCAGTGCCGTAAGTAACGCAGCAATATTGCTTATCGATACATATATTTTATACCATTCCCTCCCTCTTGTCGTTGTTTTTGATCTGTTGTATCCAACTACATCATTTGAGTTTTTTCTTTCAACAGTGGTTCTTATATTGTACAATTTAGTTGTCAATGCCGGTGAACAATTCCTCATTTTAGCCGGATTAAAATTCCCCAATTTCCAATCCTTGAAAAAAGTTCGAGGATCGTAAATAATGTTGACAATGGAGGAATGGCTATTGATGCGAGACTTGTATTCACAAGGCTTTTGCATCAGTTAAGTCTCCATACAAACAGGTTTTGACAGAGAAACTGTGAGGAAATATCTTCAGCTGAAAACCTTGCATGAACCTTAGAAACGTCCTGGAAGAAAGAGCAAGCTTGATCCTTTCAAACTTTACATCCTTGAAAAACTCAAAGAAGGTCACTATAATGCTATTCACCTCTATCGTCAAATATATCAAATGGAAAGTTACAGGCTGAAAGAAAGGAAAAAACAGGGTATAAAAACGGTAAATATCTATCAGTAATGATGGAGTTCTATTATCAAAAAATCTAAGGAAAAAGGACTTTCCCTTTTTGGGTTTGTTATTCAAAGAATATCATGTACGTTTTTTATTAATTCTGTTTGGAGTTCAATTATCCCTTCTTTTGGTAAAATCTCAGTTAAACTTCAAGCTAAAAAACAAGAGTCTGGAATCTAATGACCTGAATAATTTTGATTGTTGTCTAAAATTTTTTTACTATGAATATTGATAAAAACCATCTATAATGTAAAAAATCTACCTGGAAAAAAAGCTTTTAATCTTTTTTTAGGGATTTTGAGATTCTTTCACTAGATTGTTATATTAATAAATCTACCATAAACTATCTAAATAATATTAGTGTAATGAGATAACTATTTATAATAAGTATAAGTTCTTTCTAATAAAGTAAAAGCACAATAATCTAAAGCACAAAATAACTTTAAAAAGAAAACAGCTTTACAGCGGGGGCAAAAAGATGAGAATAAGAGTGGTTAGTTCAAGAGAAGAAATCTTTACACTTAATCCTAATGAGCGTATTGTTCATATGGCTTTCAGGCCTTCTAACAAAGACATCTTTGGCCTGATTGAAACGTGTCCGAAGATTGAGCTTATTCAGTTACCCAAATCTTATATTCGCACGGTCTCAAAGTCCATAGAGATCTTCCTTCAGATGCAGAGGGTTCAGCTCCTCGAAGGAGATGTGTGGGGACACAGGAAAGATATTGACGAATATTATAATATTCCATTCTCAGTAATTGAAAAAATTAAGGAAATGAAGACCGAAGGCAAAAGCACAGAAGAGATTGAGAAAACAGTTTCAAGGAAAAACAAACTTAACTCTGAAATGGTTGCTTATATCCTGGGCAAGGAAAATTTTTCCTGATTCCAGGGCCATGCTTTTAAGGACAGCTGGAGATTGGATCGATCTCATTGCTTCTACAGCACTTTTATCTAATCTCCAGTTTAATTTTTTCAATTTAATGGAATTTTGATGTATTGATCCAGGCATACTCCTGATTTTTTTTCCTTTTTTCTCTTTAGAATGTAATATATCAGGACTGCACCGTCACTTTCCCTAAGCTTAAATATCTTAAGTGTAATCTTCTCAGCGTGATTTCTAAAAAACTAATTGACCTTGGAGTGCTTGCTCTCAGGCAGCGTAACTCGCGAGGTACTTTCAAACCCCACATCTCAATTCGTTTCAGGGATGATTCAGGAGATTTACGTACCTTTTCTATCGATACTACCAGGGCTCTGGGAAAACAACCCCAGCCCGATGCTTATCTTATCACCCATGCTCATTCCGACCATAATGGAAAATCTGCTATGCTCTCACCCAGGGCTGTTTGTACAGAAAAAACAGCACTAGCTCTTGAAATCAGGCATGATAAAAAATATATGGGCAGCACGTGCAGTCTCGGAGATGATATCGACATCGAAGGGGTCAGGGTAAAGACTTATCCTACGGAACACACCGCCGGAGCGGCTTCTTTTTATTGGGAAAACGATGTAGGGACACGAATTCTGGTCACGGGGGACGTTAAAGACGCCAGCAAACTTCCTCCCTGTGACGTCCTTATCACCGAGGCTAACTACGGAGACCCTGAGGACCCTTCCTGTCATTTTGCAGATGACCTTGACAGCATGAAATGCGCCCTTTTTGAGAGCGGCCCTCTAGCCTTTGGGGCGTATGAATTTGGAAAAGCCCAGCGTGCAGTTGAATTAATGAGAGTTTTTGGGTACAATGGTGCAATTAGGATGGATGCAAGGACAAGGGCACTTACCCGGAGCATGCTAGAGGACGCGGGAGAACTTGCAGGCCTTGATTCTGGAGGAGAAGATGATGTTTTCGTTGTGGCCCCCTGGGACCTTAACAAGCTTCCCGGGAATGTGAAAAAATACGTGCTTAGTTGCCGGGCAGATTATCCCTATCCAACTATTAAAATAAGCGATCACCTTGACGCTTGCGGGCTTGAGGCCATGGTCAGAAAACTTGACCCTGAAGTTACGCTTGTTTATCACCCCGGAGGGCAGAGACCTTCAAAATTTTCAAAACATTTAAATTCAATAGGGATTGATTCGATATCCATAGATCAGATCACTAATGTTTTAAGTAATGAGTATATTTAAATGCTGAAATTCAGCCCTAATATTTAAAATATAAAAATTTAGATAGGATGATTCAAATCTGATAATCAAGTTTTAAATTTTTAGCTTCAGTTAACATTATATTCCCGGGAAAGATAATTGTCATTCAGGAGAGAATAGAGGTTGAGTAAACAATCCCCAAAGTCAAAGCCCAGAAAGGAGTCCGCAAAAATTACAGAGGCTTCCGTAGAAAGTACTGCAGTAAACGTTGAGGTTCCTGAAAAAAAGAGCTTTATCAAGCAAATGACCCCTGAAGAGAAGCAGAAAGCTTACAGGGAAGGCATTATAAAAACAATTGTTTCTGCAATACTTGGAATACTTGCCGGGTTCATAATGTTCAAGCAGTACGGTGCAGGCGAAGACAGGATCTGGTACGTTATATTCGTAATCGTTATCGGGATAACATATTACGCCCAGAAGCTTATTTATATCCCGCTTAAAATAGACACCAGGGAATTCAAGTTTAAAGACTGGTTTTATGTCGAGTTTATAGTTATCGACTTCTTCCTTGTGACATGGACTCTGCTCCTGAATTAATAATTCTTTTCCCAGGATTCAAAAAAGGCTTTTTCTAAAAGGATAGCCTTTTTATCCGGGTCTTTTCCCGCTGGTTTTTACCTTTATTTAGCATGAAAGTGCTTTCAGGTGCTTTCATTTTTTGTGCCTGTTATTTGAAGAATTTCATATGCGTTTTATTAATTCTCCTTTCCACTATGATATTTTATTCCTCTAGCATTCCAACGGTTCATATACCAGAGCGGGCATTTCATGCTAACAACTGAAACATACAAAAATAATGCTTATAATATGAGCTCAAGCAACTGAGCGCGCATATTAAACTCACGCCACTGGATCCATTTATACTTTAAGCAATCAAAAAACGTAATTTCCGGGGACCAATATGAGAATAGCTATACTTAACAAAGACAGATGCCAGCCAAGAAGGTGCAGCAAGGAGTGCGAAAAGTACTGTCCCAGAGTCAGGACAGGAGATGAGACCATAGTTTTTGAGGCAGACGGAAAGCCGGTCATCTCCGAGGAACTCTGTGTGGGCTGTGGAATATGCATTAATAAATGTCCTTTCGATGCCATCATGATCATAGGGCTTCCTGAAGCCCTTAAAGAGCCCACGCACAGGTACGGGCCAAATGGCTTTGCCCTTTTCGGACTTCCAGTACCGAGGGCAGGGAAAGTAACCGGTATTCTGGGTCCTAACGGGATAGGAAAGAGTACATCTGTTCAGATACTTTCCGGGACCCTGGTCCCCAATTTCGGACAGGGGAAAGGAGACTGGGATACGGTACTCGAACACTATGCCGGTACAGCGCTTCATGATTATTTCAAAGATGTTGTGGATGGAAAGGTAAAGGTTTCCCAGAAGCCTCAGTACGTTGACCTGATCCCCAAGGCTTTCAAGGGCAAGACTATGGAGCTGCTTGAGAAGACCAATGAAAGGGGTGTCATGGATGAACTTATTGACTGCCTTGACCTGAGAAGCGTTGTCCATCGAAATATTACGGAATTGAGCGGTGGGGAACTGCAGAGGGTTGCAATTGCTGCCTGTGCGGCAAAGGATTCCCAGTTTTATTTCTTTGACGAAATAAGCCCTTACCTCGATATCTACCAGAGGATAAATGCAGCCCGCCTTATTCAGGAAATCTCAAAGGACAGGGCAGTGCTTGTGGTCGAGCATGACCTTGCAGTTCTTGACATGCTCACGGACGTAATTCATATAGCCTACGGTGAGCCTGCGGGTTTCGGTGTGGTTACTCTTCCAAAAAGCGTACGCGTCGGGATCAATCAGTACCTTAAAGGCTACCTCCCTGAAGAAAACATCAGGATCAGGCCTGAAGCCATCAAGTTCGAGGTTCGCCCCCCAAGGGAAGATTCCCAGTTTGAGTCCATGATTTCTTTCAATAGCTTTTCAAAGCAGTATGGAAACGGCTTTTCCCTAAAAGCTACAGGTGGAAACCTGCGCGAAGGTGAAGTTCTCGGTATAGTTGGTCCTAACGGGATAGGAAAATCCACTTTCGTAAAAGTCCTGGCAGGAGAGATAAAACCAGACGATGGAGACCCCGGAATCGAGGTTAAAATCTCCTACAAACCTCAGTACATTAAAGCCGATATTCCTCTGCGCGTCCAGGACTTCTTGAGAGGCATTTCAAAGAGATTCGGGACAAGCTACTACGAGGTTGAGATCTCAAACCCTCTCCAGCTTGAGAAGATTTACGACAGCCTGCTCACAGACCTGAGCGGCGGAGAACTGCAGAGAGTAGCAATTGCGGCCTGTCTTTCCCATGATGCAGACCTCTATATCCTTGACGAGCCGAGTGCCCACCTCGATGTGGAGCAGCGTTCTATGGCCACCAAAGTCATCAGCCGCTTTGCCGAAAGCAACAAGAAAACCGCTATGGTGGTTGACCACGATATTTACATGATAGATATGCTCAGCAAGCGCCTCCTGGTTTTTGAAGGCAAACCCTCGGAATGTGGTGAAGCTCACGGGCCTTTCAGTATGGAAAGCGGCATGAACATGTTCCTGAAAAACCTCGGCATCACCTTCCGCAGGGATGAAGAAACAAGGCGCCCTCGCGTAAACAACCTCGGCTCAAGGCTCGATAGGGAGCAGAAGGAAAGCGGAAACTATTATTATTCTGCTAAGGATTGATCTGTTGAGGACTATTTCACAAAAGCCTGGGTTTTCCGGACTTTCTGACAGATGCCCAGAAAACTCCAGGGGTTTCCTTTGAAAAAAGGGTTTCCTTTGAAAGGTATCCTCAACCTTTTGTATGGAAGTAGTTCTAATGCTGGTATTGCGGTTTCAAAATAGTTTTTTATCTATGTGTGAGGTTTTGTTTTTCAATGAAGATAGAAAGTCTCGACCTGCCCGATGAAGTAAAGCGCTTTTATGAAAATTCCGGGATCCTTGAACTTTATCCTCCCCAGGCAGAAGCTGTTGAAAAAGGCCTGCTTGAAGGAAAAAACCTGCTGGCTGCAATCCCTACAGCTTCTGGAAAGACTCTGCTTGCAGAACTTGCGATGTTGAAGTCCGTACTTGCAGGAGGAAAAGCACTCTATATAGTGCCCCTGAGAGCTCTGGCTTCCGAAAAGTTCAGGCGCTTCAAGGAGTTTTCTGAAATGGGCATCAGGGTTGGGATCTCAACAGGGGATTACGACCAGCGGGACGATGGACTCGGCATAAACGATATTATTGTCGCAACTTCGGAAAAAACCGATTCTCTGCTCAGGAACGAGACTTCCTGGATGCAGGAAATATCAGTTGTTGTGGCAGATGAAGTCCACCTTATCGATTCTCCTGACAGGGGGCCCACGCTTGAAGTCACCCTTGCAAAACTCAGGAAAATGAACCCCTCCTGCCAGGTCCTTGCACTTTCGGCAACAGTAGGAAATGCCGATGAGCTTGCAGCCTGGCTTGATGCCGGACTTGTAGTAAGCGAATGGAGGCCCACCGACCTTATGGAAGGGGTATTTTTTAATGGGACTTATTTTTGCAAGGACAAAGAGAAAACTATTGAGCAGCCCACAAAAGACGAAGCCATAAACCTTGTGCTCGATACTATAAAGGAAGGTGGGCAGTGCCTTGTTTTCGAAAACAGCAGGAAAAACTGCATGGGTTTTGCAAAAAAAGCCGTATCCGCAGTAAAAAATACTCTTTCTAAAGAAGACAGGAAAGCCCTTGCAGGCATTGCAGACGAGATACTGGATAACAGTGAAACCGATGTTTCATCAGTTCTTGCGAACTGTGTCCGTTCAGGGACTGCTTTTCACCATGCAGGCCTTACAACGCCTCTCCGGGAACTTGTAGAAACCGGCTTCCGGGAAGGGCAGATAAAACTCATCTCAAGCACCCCTACCCTTGCAGCAGGGCTGAACCTGCCTGCCAGGCGTGTGGTTATAAGGAGTTACCGGCGTTATTCTTCTGAAGCAGGCATGCAGCCAATCCCGGTACTCGAATACAAGCAGATGGCAGGAAGGGCAGGAAGGCCAAGGCTTGATCCCTACGGCGAAGCTGTCCTGCTTGCAAAGTCCTGCGAGGAACTCGTTTTCCTTTTTGAAAAATATATTGAAGCCGGAGCCGAAGATATATGGTCCAAGCTGGGGACGGAAAATGCCCTGCGGACGCATGTGCTTTCAACTATATCAAACGGGTTTGCCCGGACAAGAGAAGAGCTCATGGACTTTCTTGAAGCAAGTTTTTTCGCGTTCCAGTATTCAAATTTCGGGCTCTCTATGGTTGTGGACGAATGCCTTAACTTTTTGAGGCAGGAAGGAATGCTTGAAAAAGATCCCGATGCCCTTATTCCCACGGTTTTTGGAAAACTTGTCTCACGGCTCTATATCGATCCCCTCTCTGCAGCTATTATCGCAAAGGGCTTAAGGGAAGCCGGAACCCTTACCGAGCTTACTCTTCTGCACCTTATTTGCAGCACGCCGGATATGCGCCTTATGTATATGCGGAGCCAGGACTATCAGGAGGTAAACGATTACGTAATGGCTCACGCAGGCGAGTTCTCAAAGGTCCCAAGCCCCTTCAATATTGCCGAATACGAGTGGTTCCTTAGTGAGGTAAAGACATCTCTCCTGCTGATGGATTGGATCCACGAAAAGTCTGAAAACGATATCTGTTTAAAATTCAACATAGGGGAAGGTGATATCCATGCAACTGCAGATATTGCCGAGTGGATTATGCATGTGACATACCAGCTTGCAAAGCTTCTTGAGCTAAAAGGTGCAAAAGAAGCCGCAGAACTTGAAAAGCGTATCAGGTACGGTGCAGGCCCTGAGCTGATGGGCCTGCTTGATATCAGAAGCGTAGGGCGTGTAAGAGCAAGGAAACTTTATGAGGCTGGCTTTAAATCCACAGCTGACCTTGCTTGTGCTTCTCCTGAAAAGGTGGCCGCACTCGTGGGCCCTAAAATTGCTGAGCGGATCTTCAAGCAGATCGGAAGAAGAGAGGCCGAGGATGAAGTATCTGATATCAGGCTTCTGGAAAAAGAGTCTTCTGAAGTGCAGAGGACAATCAGTGATTTTTAACCTATTCATTATAGTCGTTGATCTTTTGATCTCACAATTTTATTTTTTAATTCTTTGTGGCTCTGAATAAAATGTTTTGTCTATTCCAGAACCCGGATAGAGAATTTTTCGTTTCTTCTTCCTGGCAGGGCCGGCTGTTAGTTAGACCAAAATTAATAGATTCAAAGAACACGAAGATTGACCCTATAATAAATAAAAAGAAGTTAAAAATGGGTGCTTTGACATTGTTTTAATTCATTTAGCATGAAAGTGCTTTCCAGCACTTTCATTTCTTTGTGCCTGTTATTCGAAGAATTTCATATGCTTTTTATTTCAATAGTACCCTAACTTCCGCCTTTTTAAGCGCACAAGGTTCTTCTGATATCCTATTATGTACTTAAACTTAAGCGCATGAATTATAAGTTCTAATTTAAAATAACAATCATCTGACATAATCGATTAGTGAAATTAGATTTATGCGCTTAAATTTTGGGAACTCAGGTAGTACTGGTTATTGCGGATCTGGTTCCTGGTTTTTATGCAATTTACCTTTTCTATTTTAGCTCTATCACATAGCTATTCTTTTTTCTTCTATTTTATAGCTGGATCAGGGTAAAATATTAAGGAATGGTAAAAATTTAATTTCAAAGACTTATTATCATTAATGATATTGGGAAGTGCAATTATAGAGCCATTAGCAAAGTGAAAAACTTGAAGTCATATTTCAACTATTCCTAAATGAGATCAGGGATTTAATGACAGCAGATTATATCAGATTCTAAGTTTATATCAGACTTATTCCGAACTTATAGGGATAGTTTAATCAGGTTTTACCAGGTAATCTCAGAGATGGTTATAATGCTAGTCAAAAAATTATCGGATGTTTCGGAATCTGAAATGCAGAAGTTGATTTCCCGGGGGTCCGGGCTTTCAGATGTGGGGAAAACTGTTTCCTCCGTACTTTCTGATGTGCGCGTGAAAGGAGATGCAGCTCTCAGGGAGTATACAAAGAAGTTTGATAAAGTAGAGCTTGCGGATTTTGAAGTAAGTGAGGAAGAGTTTGAAGAAGCTCTTTCAGCAACCAGTTCGGAACTGCTTGAACACCTTAAAATCGCAGCTGAAAACATCAGGGCTTTCCACGGGGCTCAGATGCCTGAGACTACATGGTTTATGGAACTTCAACCCGGCATCATCCTTGGGCAGAAAGCAACGCCTCTTGAAAGTGTGGGAGCTTATGCTCCAGGAGGGAGGGCATCCTATCCGTCGACTGTGCTGATGACAGTAATTCCTGCAAGGGTCGCAGGAGTCGAACAGGTTATTGTGTGCACTCCTCCAAGGGCTGACGGCTCTGTACACCCTCTTACGCTTGCTGCTGCGAAGATTGCAGGGGCGGATAAAGTCTTCAAGCTCGGAGGTGTGCAGGCAATAGGAGCAATGGCTTACGGAACTGAAACTGTCCCGAAGATGGACAAAATCGTTGGGCCTGGAAATGTTTTTGTGACATCTGCCAAAATGCAGGTAAGGGATGTTGCTGAGATCGACTTCCCGGCAGGCCCGAGTGAAGTCCTTATTATAGCAGATGATTCTGCAGATGCTGCCATGGCTGCTTCGGATATTATAGCCCAGGCAGAACATGACCCAAATGCAGTCTCTGTGCTTGTAACAACTTCGGAAACTCTTGCAGAAGCTGTGAAACACGAAATACTTGTTCAGGCTGAAAATACTGCTAGAAGTGAAATTGTAAAAATTTCTCTTGAAAATGCAGCAGTTCTAAGAGCAGACTCTCTTGATCAATGCATTGACTTTAGCAATAAATTTGCTCCTGAACACCTTGAGATTATGGTAGATGATTCCGATTTCGTGCTTGACAGGATTAAAAATGCTGGATCGATATTTGTAGGGAACTATGCTCCTGTTCCGGTTGGAGATTATGCATCCGGTACCAATCACGTGCTCCCCACAGCAGGGTATGCGAAGCTTTATTCCGGGCTGAACATCAATCACTTTCTTAAATATTCAAGTATCCAGAAAATCAGCAAGACAGGGCTTGAAAGTCTGAAAGAAACTGTAATCGCATTAGCTGAGGAAGAAGGTCTGAAAGCACATGCTGACGCTATCAGGACTCGTTTTGGGTACAGACCCTATAAATAATATTTCTGCTAGTGTCGCGTCAGTCATCAAGGATTATACGATTTTGAATCGTTGTAATCGATTATATGCGATATCTTAACGCTGACGCGACATTAGTCGATATGTATATAAAATGTAAATGCATGAACAAAATTTGATTTTTAAGTAAATATAGATTTGATCTTAAATAAAGAAGGACTGTTTCAAAGTCAATAGAGATCTTCCCGGAAATCTAGAAGATAAATCTCCTGGAAGAGAGTGTATAGGGAGGAAAAATATAAGCGAATACTACAATGTATCTTAGAATTTTCTGGATAAGATTCCAGGGCTGAAATTTCTGTCCCTTATCAGCTTTCTCTGATTTTTTCCTATATTCTTTTCAACAGTAATTCCTGTGCTTGCCTCCTGAGAAACTGAGATTTATTTTACAACTTTCTTATTATATTCATAATTTTATTTATGCTATTTATCTAAAAAATAATGTTAAGTTTCCAATCTCTAAATTATGTTTATTTTCTTAAGAATCTATAACTTTACTTCTTAGTATCCCTTTTTTAAATATCAATCTAGTACTGGTTAAATAAAACTTCATGAAAAAACAGAAAAATATTTAAATATTGTAGTATATTTAACATTATTCAGTACTTAATAGGGTATGGGGGAATTATATGAAAATAAGAGTTGTAAGTTCAAGAGATGAAATCCTCTCCTTAAACCCGAACGAAAAGGTAATTCATCTTGCGTTCAGGCCTTCGAATAAAGATATTCTTCTGCTTGTTGAGACATGTCCCAAGCTCGAAATAGTCCAGCTTCCAAACTCATATCAACGAACCATTTCAAAGTCTATGCAGATGTTTTTAGAAATGCAGAAAGTTCAGCTGATTGAAGGAGATGTTTGGGGCCACAGGAAAGATATAAATGAATATTATACCGTTCCTCTTTCAGTAATGAATAAAATAAGAAATATGAAGGTAGAAGGAATCCAATATGACAAAATTGCAGAGAAAATGAGCAAAGAAAGTAAACTAAACCAGAATAT
Source organism: Methanobacteriota archaeon (assembly GCA_030054735.1). Classification (GTDB taxonomy): domain Archaea; phylum Halobacteriota; class Methanosarcinia; order Methanosarcinales; family Methanosarcinaceae; genus Methanosarcina. The sequence goes on from JASGVX010000131.1 coordinate 27,946, forward strand.
GATCCTTTATATCCTTAACAAAAAACCTCTTGAGTTATAATATCTCTAAACTTTCTTAAATATGAAGATGCCTGTAGGTATCTCTGTCTATACTCTTCAGGAAAGTAAAGGATAAACCCTGCATTTCTTCTTGCGGGATGAATCCATCACCTCTCCTAAGTTACGTTATCAATAAACGTTATTATCCTTCTTATGAAATGCCTCTATTGCTAATTTTTGCTGTTAGGAGCTGAAAAGTCTCAACAGGTCAACTATACTTTGCTCTGAACGCTGAGTAAAAATTCTGTAGTATGTTCCTACAGATTAAACTTTGAATGGTGTAAGCAAGATAATTCTTATTCAGATCTGTCAAGTTCTCCACTGAAATATTTGTCATATGAGGTCATGTCAAAGTGCCCGTGTCCGCTAAGGTTGAAGAGAATAACTTTTTCTTCCCCTGTCTCTTTGGCCGCAAGGGCTTCATCAATTGCACAGCGAATGGCATGGGATGATTCAGGTGCAGGCACTATTCCTTCCGTCCTGGTAAACTGGACAGCTGCATCAAAAACCTCTTTCTGACCATATGAAACAGCTTCAATAAGCCCTTCGGAGAAGAGTTTGCTTATGATCGGAGAGGCACCGTGATAGCGGAGCCCTCCTGCATGGATGGCAGGGGGGACATGCCTGTGCCCGAGGGTGTACATCTTAAGAAGAGGTGTCATCTCGGCAGTGTCTCCAAAGTCGTACCTGTATTCTCCTTTTGTCAGAGAAGGACAGGCTGAGGGCTCGACTGCGACCACTCTTGCACTGTGTTTTCCCTCGAGCTTATCTTTTATGAATTCAAGCCCGACCCCTCCAAGGTTGCTTCCTCCGCCACAGCACCCGATAACAACATCAGGGTACTCATCAACCTGTTCGAGCTGTTTCTTAGATTCGGCCCCTATTATTGTCTGGTGGAGCAGAACGTGGTTTAGCACGCTCCCAAGGGAATACTTTGTGTTTTTATGGGCTATTGCATCCTCTACAGCTTCACTAATCGCAATCCCCAGGGTCCCGGGGGTGTCAGGCTGCTCCTGCAGGATCTTTCTTCCGAACTCTGTATCCGGGCTTGGGGATGGCACGACATTTCCTCCCCAGAGGGTCATAAGGGATTTTCTGTAAGGTTTCTGGTAATAACTGGAACGGACCATATAGACCTTGCATTCAAGGCCAAAGTACTTGCAGGCAAGAGAAAGTGCACTTCCCCACTGCCCTGCCCCGGTTTCGGTTGTGAGCCTTTCTGTGCCTTCTTTCATATTATAGTAGGCCTGGGCAATGGAGGTATTTGTTTTGTGGCTGCCTGCAGGGCTAACTCCTTCGTATTTGTAATATATCTTTGCAGGGGTCTTGAGGACCTTTTCCAGCTGGTGAGCTCTGAAGAGAGGACTTGGTCTCCATAGCCTGTAAATGTCCAGCACTTCCTCGGGGATATCAATATACCTGTCACTGCTCATTTCCTGCCTGATCAGTGCTTTTGGGAAAATAAGTTCGAGAGCATCCGGACTTATAGGCTGCCGGGTTCTGGGGTCCAGAGGCGGGTCTATTGGGGACGGAAGGTCGGAAAGTACATTGTACCATTTCTTTGGCATCTCATTTTCGTCAAGGGTAATCTTTGTCTGCTCCATGAAAATCTCCAGTACATCGTTTCTGTACAAAAATATACCTTGATGTATATAAGCGTTACCTATATCTCAAAAATGGACTATCGACACTATGATCATACTTTCTATGTCAAAACCGTTCTGAAACTGGGAAGTATGGGAATTAAAAGGAAGCAAGGAAAAGAAAACGAAAATACAAAGAAAAACAGAAATAAAAAATTGCTAAATTTTCTACTTGCTGTTATTGAAAATCCATCCATTTGCCACAGGTTAAGGAGTTTTTTGACTGAGGCCTATTGATTTCAAAGTAAAATTAGACCCAAATTTCGGGCACTAAAATTGAAATCGGTATCCTTTCTAATTTAGAGAGGACACCTGTCATTTTACTCTTCTGTTATTTTACCCTTCTGGCAAGTTCCACTGCAACTCTTGCGACTTCTGAAGCTTCAGCCCCTAGAAGTCTAACCATGGGTTCTTTTCCTCTTCCCCCTTTATCATAAATTACTTCAGGCACCCCTCCATAATCTTTTATCGCCTCCGAAGTCCCCCAGTCCATGCTGCTGACATTTTCAGGCTCTTTTTCCCTATCAAAAAAGGAGATGTCAAGCCCCATTTCTTTGCAGGCTTCAAGGATTTCTTCCGAGTATTTTAAATTAATAGCAGCTTTAATGTCAGGCTTCTCACAGAGAGCTGCAAAAACAACCCTTGCTACGTGTCTGCTGGCTCCAAAATTAACACAGCCTACAGGATTGGCTTTTCCCCTGTACCTGACTATTTTGCCTTCCACAGCCGCTATGTCTTCATAAGTTCTGGCTCCCGGGATCGCCATTCCTATGTTACATCCAAGCTCGGGAATGAGTTTTGCAAATTCAGGGCTGTCTTCAATTATTGAAACTGCTTCTTTTACGTCCTTCAAAGCCAGGTACCGCTCTTTTTCTTCAAGGGTCTTTCCCAGAGGATTTACAGGGCCTACCCCCTTTCCTGCAGGCACGCTCCTAAGAATTGCCTGCTCCACAAATGCCTTTGCCTTCCTTGCAGCGGTTTCCAGGCTGTCACCCCAGGAAAGACAGGCAGTAATTGATGCAGAACAAGTGCAGCCTGAACCATGCGTCCCTCCTTTAACAAAGGTTCCTGAAATGCGAGTAAAAGTGCCTGATCCTGATTCGTAGAGGAGGTCAGTTGCGTCGATATGCCCTCCTGTAACAATAACGGCTTCGGCTCCAAGGTCTGAAATTTTTCTTGCTGCAATTTTTGCATCTTCATGAGTTTTGACCGGGATTCCTGCAAGCGCCCGTGCTTCTGAGGCATTTGGAGTTGTAACCTTACAGAGAGGCAGCAGTTCTTCGATAAGGGCCGAAAGGGCTTCTTTTCGAAGGAGGTCCCCCCCGGCTTCAGCAGCCATGACAGGGTCAAGCACAAGGGATAGCCTGTGTTTTTTTACCTGCTTTGCTACCTCTTTTACTATCTCTGAAGAGGCAAGCATTCCGGTCTTTGCCCACTTTATATCCATATCCGTGCAGACAGCTTCGATCTGGCTTGCAACAGCTTCGGGGGCAAGGTCAAATACCTTAAGGACTCCTTTAGTATTCTGGGCAGTTACGGAAGTAATGGCGCAGGTCCCGTGGACTCCAAATGCTGCAAAAGTCTTAAGGTCCGCAGCAATTCCGGCTCCTCCTCCTGAATCCGAACCTGCAATAGTCATTACAATAGGGGTTTTAAGCATTGTGGGCTTTCCTGTCATTATATTCCTCTATTTGATTTCATTTCTTTGTGACTTGATAACTGGTCAGCAGAAAAATTTCACATATAGTCAATTACGGCTATTTAGAATCCTATAATCCTTGAGGATTGACGAGACACCAGGATATACTGATTTTTTCAAGGGCTATATTCTGAATCTTTTATAAAGTGCTTCTGGATGCCCTGATGAAAAATATTTCAGCAGTACTTACTTTCTCCAAAAGGCATTTTATATTTTGCATTCATTTATATATTGAATACTTAAATGGAGACAATTCTTCGATACATTTATATATTGTATTTACGACTTTGATGCAAATAATCAAATACTTAAGCGTAGCGATCAGTTTAAGTCTGGATTAACTATTTATAATGATATAGATAATGATTTGATTTATAATGTTTCAAGGGGATTGTAAGGATGGCAAACCGACCTCTGGATATTTTGAACAACGCACTGGACACACCTGTAATCGTTAGATTGAAAGGCGCACGTGAGTTTAGGGGCGAGCTGAAAGGATACGATATTCACATGAATCTCGTGCTTGACAATGCTGAAGAATTAAGAGAAGGAGAAGTCGTAAGTAAATTCAGCAGTGTCGTAATTCGCGGTGACAACGTCGTATACGTATCTCCGTAATCTATATCAAGCACTTCGTCTATTATCGTTAGCCTCGGTGAGCAGAGAACCTGTATGGCTGAGACGAATTCAGAAAAACGACGTCGCTTCGAATTATCAATATTACATGCTAAATTGATTTTTATAAGGAGAATTAGGAATGAGTAAAGGTACGTCATCAATGGGAAAACGGCAGAGGCGCACCCACGCCAAATGCAGGCGTTGTGGCAGCGTTTCATTCAACGTGCATACAAAACAGTGTACTTCATGCGGCTTTGGAAAAACATCCCGCATGAGAACTTACAAATGGCAGGCAAAGTGCAAGTATTGAACCTGCCTGCTAAATTTTCTCTATTTTTTACCTGCATCGGAGGTCAAGATTGAAAGAAGAATGCGGAGTCGTAGGCATAATTCTCCCTGAAGACAGACCCAGGTCAAATGCAGTCGCATTCAAGCTTTATTATGCCCTTTATGCCCTCCAGCACAGAGGACAGGAATCAACAGGTATAATGGTGCACAATGGCACACGGCCTCTCTCTATTAAAGGAATGGGGCTTGTACCTGATGTATATAATAAGGATTCCCTTGGGCATCTGGTTGGTAATGCAGGAGTAGGGCATGTCCGCTATTCCACAAATGGTGGGTCAAAGATTGAAAACTGTCAGCCTTTTGTTCTGAACTTTAAGGGCGGAACAGTTGCCATTGCCCACAATGGAAACCTGGTAAATGCCAGAGAACTTAAAGACGAGCTGGAAAACGAAGGCAGGATTTTCATCAGCGATTCCGATACCGAGGTTATAGGTCATCTGCTTGTAAAACAACTGATAAAACACAATCCTGTTGAGTCTATCAGGAATGTAATGCGTAAGCTTGTTGGTTCTTACTCTCTTGTTCTCTTTATTAACGGCAATATTTACGCTGTCAGGGACCCCCTTGGCTTCAAACCACTCTGTTTTGGAGAAGTTGATGGCGGATATGGAGTTTTTTCCGAGAGCGTGGCTATCGACACCCTGAACGGTACTCTTATCAGGGATGTCAGACCCGGCGAGGTCATCGCCTTTACAGGCTCAGGTTTTGAAAGCCACCAGATTACAAACGAGCCCCATCCTGCACACTGTGTTTTCGAGTACATTTACTTTGCAAGGCCTGACTCTGTCATAGATGGAAAGCTTGTCTACAAGGTCAGGGAAAAGATAGGAAGGGAACTTGCCCATGAACACCCGGTAGACGCAGATATTGTTTCTCCTGTCCCGGACTCGGGAATCACGTCTGCAATAGGCTATGCAAGGGAATCGGGTACCATGTACCTGGAAGGGCTTATGAAAAACCGTTATATAGGACGTACCTTCATTCTTCCTGGACAGGACTTGCGTGAAACTGCAGTCCGACTTAAAATGAACGCCATTCAGGAAAACATAAAAGGCAAACGTGTAGTCCTTGTAGACGACAGCATTGTCCGCGGCACAACCTCAAGGCGTATCATAGATATGATAAAGAAGGTAGGCGCTTCAGAAGTCCATTCAAGAGTCGGAAGCCCGGCAATTATTGCTCCCTGCTATCTCGGAATCGATATGGCAACCAGGCAGGAACTTATCGCCTCATACAAAACTGTAAAAGAGGTTAAAGAGCTCATAAGCGCTGATTCTCTTGGGTATCTCAGCATCGACGGTCTTATGAGGGCTCTTGGGTGTAATAAGAACGACATGTGTATCGGTTGCCTTACAGGTGAGTATCCTATAGAAATCCCGGGTGAGAAATGCAGAAAAAAACAGACCCGTCTGAATGATTTTAGTGAGACTGGAAGATCATCTCAGGCAGTTTCTTCAGACAGCCTTTAAGGACTTTCTTTTTTACTTTTCTTATTTTTGTCTTTTTTCTGTTGTCTAATTTCTCCAGCTTTCTGCTCTTACTTCCGTTCTCTGCCCTTATTCTATTTTCAAAATCGTCAAATTTACTGCCCTGTGCCCTGGAACGTCCAACTCGGCAAGAAAAATACTCTGCCAGGTGCCGAGTTTCAGTTTTCCCTGTACAACTGGCAGGGTTTTGCTTACTCCAATCAGTACGGCTTTGAGGTGTGAATCCGCGTTGTTGTCTATCCGGTCGTGATTGTAACCGGCTCCTGCAGGAAGAAACCTGTCCAGCAGGTTCAGGATATCTTCAGAATATTCTCTCAAAGCTTATACAAAAATTTCAGACTCCCTGCTTGTGAGGATTATGCAGGGGTTCTGTTTTCAAAATCGTGCTCTGGTATATTCTTACCCAGACAAAGGTCACTCCGGCTCCGATCGCATTGCCTGCGACAATTCCCCACCAGGCACCTACCTGACCCATGTCCAGAGTGAATGCGAAAAAAGCCGCAAAGAGAGGAATAAAAACTATGGTTCTCAGGAGGTTTGCAATAAGAGCGTTCAAGCCTTTTCCAGCTCCCTGGAAGAACGATGACGAGAGCATTCCAAAAGATACTGACGGGTAGAAGATGCAGATAATACGCAGGAAGTTGATAAGGTCCGGAGCTATGTGAGCGGCTTCTTCCGTCTGCGTGAAAACAGCTGCAATCTGAGGGGCAAAGATAAAAGTAAATGCAGCAACCGCACTTTCAATTAGAAGGCCCAGTTTAATTGCATATGTATGGGCCGTTTTTGCTTTTTTGAAGTCTCTCGCCCCGAAAGAAGCTCCGGAAACCGAAACAACCGCCGTTGAAATTCCTACGAGTGGAGCAATTGCAATTGTTGCAACCCGCCAACCAGTGGAGTATACAGCAACTCCGTCGGTATTGCTCACGTTCACAATAATAAGGTTGAGGACAAGCATGGATAATGACATGGAAAGCTGCTGGGTAGAGGCGGGGATTGATATCCTGAATATGTCATTTACAATATCTCTTTCAAAACTGAAGCCTTTAAAATCAAAGGAAACGAAAGTATCCTTTCTAAAAAAGAACCAGTTTAGCATCATAAGCGAAGAGATCGCAAGAGATAGCAGGGTTGCCCAGGCTGCGCCCGCTATTCCCATTTTAAAGGTGTATATGAAGATAGGGTCAAGGAAAATATTCAGGACTGCTCCAAGGATCATTGCCTGCATTGCGCGCTTTGAATCCCCTTCGGCTCTGAGGATGGAATTAGCTACATTAGTAAAAAAAACTACTATGCTCCCGAGGAATATAACTCTCGAGTAAGCTACTGCGAGACCCGCTGTCTCTCCTGCTCCTACCAGAGAGAAGATCTGGGGGGCAAAAACATAGAAAAGTATGGTGAATATAAGCCCGAGCAGAAGCATCATTATAATCGTATGTACGGCTACGTTGTCTGCCCCTGCTTTATCCCTCGCTCCTATTTTTCGGGAGATTGCTGCTCCTCCGCCTACTCCCAGCCCATTGGATAAAGCCATGCTTATAAAATAAAACGGAAATGAAAAGCCCATTGCTGCAAGTGCATCCGCTCCAAGCCCTGAGACCCAGAATGTATCTACCAGCTGGTAAATGGTCTGGACGGACATCGCAACAATCATTGGGACTGCAAGTTTGATAATTGCTTTTTTAGGGTCACCTTCAAGGATCTCTATTCCTTTTGTTCGCGGATCTTTTGCAGGACTGCAGGAATTAGAATTTACGTTTGTCCTCATTTCCATTTAATTTTCTTCCTTTTTATACGTCCTTTACCCTTTTTTCTTTTTCCGGACTGGAATCCTTTTCTGGAGCTTAGTAGGCTCAGACCCTGAATTAAATGCACCTTAAATATGCCGGAGTTTCTCCGATGACTTCCACATAGTTCTTTTTTGACATTCTTTTCAGTCTAGCATAAGTTTTTGTCCTTGGAGCGTGTGTATTCTCGTGGATTTCCCTTGCTGTCGCCTTACTCGTGCTGAGGAGCCCCAAATAGATCTTCGCCTCGTTTTCTGTGAATCCGGGTTTCTTAAGTTTTCCTATGAGCTCCGTGTACATTGCAGACCTCTGTATTGATTTTCAGGAATCAGGCTTTTTCTATTTTTACTTTTCAGACATACTTTCCAGTTTCTTCAGAGTGTCAATCAGTGTTTTCAGGCTTTCCTGGTAAACTGCAATATCTTCTTCAGCGAGCCGGTCCAAAACATTTGATGTATTTTTTTCAAGCTCTTCTGTGAACCAATCCCTGTAAGTTTTTCCTTTTTCCGTAAGTGATACCAGGATCTTTCTCCTGTCTCCTGGGTCTCCCCTCCTGCAGACAAATCCCTCTCTTTCCAGAGCATCGATTATACTGGTCAGGCTTCCTTTCTGGAGATCAAGGCATTTTCCAAGAGTTGTAGGCATTATTTCTCCGACCACTCCTATTATCATAATAGCTTTATTCTGATTTTTGTTAAGACTGCGTGGGCTGTTACCTATCTGATTAAATACTCTTGCAAAATTTTTATGAAAAAGGTGGATCATTTCAAACTGAAGGTTGATAGTCTCTTTTACTCTTTCTTCTTTCATTGCTTCTCACAGTGAGGTACTTTTTTCCGGTCTAATCCGGATGATAAAAACAGGGATAGTAGCCAGATGTCTGCTCACGAGGTGTATTTGATTCAATATTCTACTGCTTTCTGGCTGGGCCTGGTTTTTTGTCGGGTTTACTTTTTTCCTGGGTATAACCGAGGATTATAGGCTTTGATTGGGTTTTAATTCGTATATTGTCATCCGGATCATGACCGTCTGAAATCTTACTATACAATTTTCGCATTGTTCGATTTCAAACTAAATCTTAGAACAGGTTTTATTTATATTTTATGATTTTATGTCTGAAGTGCATGGGTGTATCAGACATTCTGGAATAATCAATATATTTACATTCTCCATATGTCAACCCTATCTTGTAAATAATCCCAAAAAAACGCATATGATATTCAAAGAATATCATATGCGTTTTTAAGATGCTAGAGTAGGGATTGTTCGCAAGCAACATTTTGATACTGTTTAGAGACTGAGTGGACAGAATAGTTGTTGACTGCCATATTCACAACCATAGAAAAGATGTTTTCATTTGTAAAGGAGCCATTGATCTTGATAATTGCATGAACTTTGAGAGGTTGTTACACAGCATCAATACATTCTTTTGATTTTAATTCGATTTTTGAACCATATCCAGACTTAAAGGGGAAAAAGAGATATGCTGACGTTTTAACAATATATATATATAGTTATCGGAAAACATCGTTTAAGGAAAAGTAAAAAATTAGTGAACTACTGAGTTTATATATACCTGCTGTCACCCAGATACCTCCAAGTAAAAGTAGGATTTGAACATGCCAATGTATAGAAGAGATTGAAAAAAGAAAAAAAGCCTCGGACGGGATTTGAACCCGCGACCTCGTCCTTACCAAGGACGCGCTATACCTCTAAGCCACCAAGGCACTGCTGCTCAAATAGCATCTCCAAAATATCATACCAAAGATATAAAGGTTTCGACTGAAAGAACTGCAGACCGGGAAAAATCTCCAAGCTGATAAAAATTCGGAGATTAATTTGGAAAACTGGCAGGAAAAATTGCCAGTTTCTTTAGAGTTTGTTTTTTGAGAGTTTGGAACTCAGAGTCTCCAGCGCGAATCTACCGGGAAGCGCTCGTTGATCCACATGAGGACATGGTTGTTGTGGACGATTTTGTAGGTGCGTGAAAGGATGGGAGTCCCATCAAAGGTGGGTTCGCCTTCAAGTATTTCGAGTTCTACCATGTCTCTCCTGGTTTCCAGGTTGTGAGTGCGCAGGATACGGCCTATGGGGATATCTGCCCGCATGAGCTGGTCACGCATGGTCTGAGGCATGCGTTCCAGAGGAGAGAGGGATCTTGCGTGAACGAAAACCGTGTCCCCGGCATAGAGTCTGACTGTCCTGTTGTTTAAATCGCTTCCTTCTTCTACCCCTAGCAGGTCAGCCAGTTCTTTATCGGCTTTAACTACGTATTGAGACTCGGTTTTTACGGTGACCTGCTTTCGGGACATTATTTCCAGGAGAAAGGTTACAGAACCGTCAGTCCCACAACATACCCGGAGGCAGGTGGGAATTTCAAGGCTTTTCAATTTTTCAAGAAAATCTCCTTCCAGAACGATACCTCCAGGTAAATACTGCAGGATATTATGGTAATATGAAATCAGAATGAGCAGTCAGGAAGTTATGCCTCTCCGACTTCTTTTTTTGCCATTTTCAGGCGCTCTTTTGCCGTGTAGCCTGTCGCCTTGAAGAGAAAATCTCTGTAGGCTTTGTTGGTCTGCAGGATCGATTCATCATCCTTTACAGTTGCATCGGAAACTGTTTCCACGCAGAGCATTTTGTTCTCTATCCAGACTGTTATCTTCGAAATCGCCCCGTAAGAGGTCTCGAAGTGGTCCTCATTCCGGGAAATTTCTACAGGGAAGCATTCCCGCATTGCCTGGTATATTCTGTCAGGTTCAGGTTTGAAGCCGCGTTTTAACTTGTATTTCTGCATTGATATCCTCTTATAAGATATTTTCATCTCAGATAAAGTTTGCTCAGAGCTGTTTTGCCTGGAAGCTGCAGGAATAATCCAAATAAGCTGGACAACTAACTGGTCTCATGAACTGTCTCTTTCCAGATTCTATTTCAAATATTTTTGCTCATGTATAATACACTAATTATCAATTTCCACTAATTATCAATTCAGCAAATCTGGTTTGTGGCCTATTGTCCCTGGTTTCGGGACAGATCAACGCTCTTAATTTATTTTACATTAATTGCACTCATTATCAAATTAATTATACATATGTATTTTTCCCTGCTCTGAAACTTATTTATATAGCTGCAATGCCTGGTTTTAGCTTTATTCGGATTTCAGGATTGAGCACTGGGTCTCAGGTTCGAAACGTATCTTCAGCGGTTGTAACCTGAGTTCCCAAAATTTAAGCGCATAAATCTAATTTAACTAATCTACTATGTCAGATGATTGTTATTTTAAATTAGAACTTATTATTCATGCGCTTAAGTTTAAGCACATAATATGGTATCAGAAAAACCTTATACGCTTAAAAAGGCGGAAGTTAGGTTGTAATACTTAATTAATATTTCACAATCTGCTTACAATTAAATATCTCATCTCAGTGATTATATATTGGTCATTATTATTGCAGACAAGCTCACAAGAAGCAACCGTAAACAAGAAGCAACCGTAAACAAGAAGCAACCATAAATATGATTATACGTATCATAGATTCATGTAAAATAGAGATGTGACTGAAAGAGGTGGGATTGGGCATCACTCCCCAGGTCACACAAAAAGGCTTAAAATTTAAAATTATACTGACATACCGATCAATTGCTTTAATAATGTAAACAAGAATTAATCCGATTCAAGAATTAATTCGATTTAACCCGATTTGTGAATTAACTCTTTACCCTTTAACAAAAGCAGTATAAAGCCAGCAACTTCATTCAATAAAAAAAAGAAGGTGACTCCTGGATGCACAAAACACTAAATCTTGATGATTTAATCGCCAAAAAAACGAGAAAGAATATTGAGAAAGACCCTGAAATGGGATATGAAGAGCTCTATGACCTGATTATACCTCCCGGGACGGTTGTATCCATTATCTACGATATTGTAGAAGAATTTGGGCTTGAACCGCTAACACGGAAGATGCCTTTCAGTATTGCAAACAGTGAAGAAAGGGAAATTCTTGTCCTTCGCGGTCCTCTTGAAAAGGTTCAGGCTGCAGAAGAATTCCTCTATAAAGAAATGAAGGACTGGATTGAAAATCCCTAAGCTTCACCGGTCCCTAAAAAAGAGATAAAAGCAATAGTAGAAGGTGCTGGAAAAGTGGAATAAAAACTTTTCAGCAAAGAAATATTTTTTCTTTGAGATAAGTACAAAACATGCAGAAGGTCCCGGTTATTCAGAACCTATTCCTGTAATGCTATCTTTTGAAAAGTCAAAAACAGTTACTTTGCCTGTTTTATCGTATATATCGAGCTTTGCCCCTTCTTCAATTATTCCTATAACTGAAGCTGTGAGCCCTGCCTTTTCAAATACATTTACACATTCTTCGGCTTTTTCCGGGGCTGCGGTAAAGATATAACCTGTTCCGGGGTGCACTTTCAGCCACTGCTCAAAATCAACGCCTTCCGGTCTTGGGACTTTTTCCAGGTCCACTGAGGCTCCTACTTTGCTAGTCTCGCAAAGCATTCCGAGCGTTCCTATGAGCCCGGGGTTGCTTATATCCTTGCCAGCGGTAGAAAGCTTTTTTTCTGCTATTTCCTGGGTTACAAGGTAACTTTTCCTCAGCACTGCGGGTTCTTTAAAAGAAGTCGTGTCCCAGCTGTAAGGGGAATTCGGACCGATTCTTCCGTCCATATCATAGGCTGCAATTACCAGGTCGCCGGGGTTTGCAGTATCACTCCGGATTACACAGTCCTTTTTTACAATCCCTATAATAGCAACTGAAAGGGAATTATACTGAGTATCAGGGTGGACGTGCCCTCCAACTACAGGCACTCCGAATTTTCTTACTCCTTCAGCCAGTCCTTCCATCATTTCCCTGCAGGCTTTTGGAGAATTTGAAGAGGCGATATCCACCATGGCAAGGGGTTTTCCGCCCATGGCTGCAATATCATTTATATTCACAACAACAGCTCCATAACCTGCCCACCAGGGACTTGCGTCCAGTAGCTTGCCCCATATTCCATCCGCTGCAAAGAGGATAACGTCATCTCCTCCAAAATCAATCACAGCAGCGTCATCCCCAAAATCAACAATAGCGTTCCCGTATTCCGGGCGGACAGCTTCAAGGATAGAGACTATGTCCTCGATCTCTCTTTTTCTGGTAACTCCTTCAAAATTCTTTATATTTTCTGCTAGTTGTTCCAGGTTCAATCAAAAGCTCCTATTTGTTTTTTTAGTTATATTAAGTCGTTAAACGTTAAGTGCTAAGACCAGATTAGCTGTAAGATCAAATTAATGGTTAAGAGCGATTTAATGCTAAGGTCACAATAAACAGATGATAACTGATATCAGAGTTGAAATAAGTTATTAAATTTAATTGCAAGGTTCTGATAAGTTAATAATAAACTTATTGCAGGTCAATGCAGACATATAAATTAATTTTGAACTGATGGCGGCAATTGCCATGTTTATATGAATAAGTGTAAAACCCCTGAGTCTTTAGCTGAGGGTAGTTCACAAGTTTGACTTACTCATTTTCTTATAACCAGGCAATATGGAAAGAAATGATATGCATAATTCAGTTTTTCATTTATCTATTTTTTCTTTGTTCAGGGGAACGGGAGCGACAGCTTTTTATTAAATAATTATCACCTGATATGCCAACCTTATATATTTTTTGACTTTTTATAAGTCTCTATTTATTAAATAAGGAGTGAAAAACATGGTTGCAAAAATCGATGCCGATGCCTGCACAGGCTGTGGAACCTGTATAGATGAATGCCCTGCATCTGCAATTACCCTCAGTGACGATGACATTGCAGTTGTAGATGAAAACGAATGTCTTGACTGCGGTGTATGCGAAGATGCTTGCCTGAACAGGGCAATCACCCTCGAATAACACTTTAAAAGCAAGTCAGAGAGTCGGAGTTCCTGAACTCCGCTCTTTTAGCTCAGGATCAATAACTTTTTTAACCCTGAGCCAGAAAATAAACTTATTCAGCTTTTCCGTTCTTATTCAGGACCTCTCTTGCTTTTTCCATCTCTTCCTTAGTATGGATCTTTATGATCTTTCTGCGCTCTTCACTCATCTGCGACATATCCTGGGCAAGGAGGCCATAAGCATCAGCCCTGCACTGCCTGCAGTGGCGCATTTGCATAACATAAGGTTCACAGGCTTCCTGGACTGCTTTTCTTTCTTCTGCTGTGGGAGGCTCTAAATCTGCAAAAGCTCCCTGGTTGATCAGGGGCATAACATTCATGATGTAAACCCCAAGTTCGTTGAGTTTTCTGGCTATCTCGACTACGTGCCTGTCGTTTATGCCTGGGATAAGCACTGTGTTAACCTTTAAAACAAGACCTGCATCAATTGCAGCCTTAATTCCCTCAAGCTGGTTTTTGACCTGAATTTCTGCAGCTTCAACTCCCCTGTAGACTTTCCCGTGATATACTATATGATCCACTATTTTTGCCTGAATTTCGGGGTCGATCGCGTTTACCGTTACGGTAAGTGTGGAAACTCCAACCCTCAGAATCTCCTGCAGCTTTTCAGGGAGCAAGAGCCCGTTTGTACTCATGCAGAGTGTAAGCTCCGGAAACTCATTTTTTATCAGTTCAAAGGTCTCAAATGTCGCATCATTCGCCAGAGGGTCTCCTGGGCCTGCAATCCCGACTACTTTGATGAACGGATAATCTGCCACGATCTGCCTTGTCTTCTCAAGAGCTTCCTGAGGGCTCAGGACCTTACTTGTAACTCCGGGCCTGCTCTCATTTACACAGTCAAACTCCCTGACACAGAAGTTGCACTGTATATTACACTTAGGAGCCACAGCCAGGTGGATCCTTCCATACTTGTGCTGCGCTTTCTTGTCGTAACATGGGTGCTCGGCAATCTTTCTAAGGAGTTCCTCCCCATACTCGGGGGAATTATCGGGGTTTTCTACAGTTTGGTTTTTTTCTGGCAAATTATTCTCCTCCGTTCGGTACTTAAAAATAGCTTAAGACCTCAGTAAAAGGGATTTTCAGGATGTTTTAAGCACTTATAGCACAGCCCATTGATATACATTGTGGAATCCTTTATAAGTTATTTCATAATGCAGGTATGAAGCAAATCTGCGCCCATATTTAATTTGAAAAATTGTCCATTTCGCACCATTTGCCTTTTCCTTCCCAGTCCCTCACCAGGTTTGGCTTCGATCGCAAGCGCTTCGATGGAATTAAGCCCATTGCTCAGGAGAGTTATAGCTTTCATTCCTTCCTCACTAACTCTAATTTTATAGGAAAATCCCTATATTTAATATTCTTCCAGGATTCTTATGGTGCTCTATAGAGATTATTGAATAATACCAACAACCCTATTTAAAAATAGCTTCTTTCCTGAGCCTCAGAGTATGTATTAAATATTCAGGGCGCCTAAAATTAAACGAGGTGGAATTGTTTGATAGGAATTATTTCGGATTCACACGATGACCTGGCATCTATCCGGAAGGCTGTGGAATTCTTCAACAAAAAGCAGGTAAAAGTAGTGCTACATGCAGGAGACATCATCTCTCCTTTTACTGTGAGGGCTTTTAAAGAACTAAATTCAAAACTCTATTTTGTCTTCGGAAATAATGATGGGGATAAAGTGACTCTCACAAAATGGTTTGAAGAAATAGGGGCTGTTTCCTGCGGGGATTTTGGTGACCTGACAATTGACGGGCTGCATATCGCACTCCTCCACGGGACAAATGAGGTTCTGGTCAACGCCCTTGCAAAATCAGGGGATTTTGATGTTGTGGTCAGAGGACATACTCACGATCCCGGGGTCAGAATGGTCAATGGGGTCCCTGTAATAAATCCCAGGGAGTGTTCAGGGGTACTTTCAGGAAAAGCTACGGTTGCAACCCTTAAGATCGCAGACCTGAACGTTGAGATTACGGAACTTGAATCTGATTGACTGCTTCATATATTTTTTTATTTAGGAAAAAAGGGTATATTTTTTTAATAAGAATATCCAGTTCGGGAGGCTGCTATGGCTTCTAAAAAACCTGCCCGGAATTCCAACCTCATCTTCTTGAGGACTACGATGCCCGGATATCCCTTATTTTCCCATAACTGTTGAAGAACACCTGAAAATTGAGAGAAACATGTTTCAGGGTTGTGGAGTTATTATGATACTCTTATATGCAGGCTGGCTTTTACTGCATTAAATAATTCTGAAGCTTTGCAGCCCTCAGAACTCTGAAAAAAGAAATAGATTTAGTACGAAGAATCTCTTCTTTTCGTTGTATTTCTACTTCTTGTGTAATTTGTGCCGTTATTGCTGCGAGAATTGCCTCGATAATCGCTCCGTGAATCTCCTGAGCCTCTTGAGTTTCTTCCTCTGGATTTCTGGGCAATTTCGATAAAAGGTTTTCTTCCTCTTCTTTTATTTTTAAAGATTTCGAGCAGAGCCTGAGCCTGAGCAAATGGAAGAGTTACAAAGGAAAAGTGCGGGAAAATCTCTGCATCCTTTACTTTGAGTTCGCTGTCTCCGAGTTCTTCCTGAATGAAATATGACAGCTTGTCTGGGGTCATGCCGTCGGTTTTACCCATGGCTATGAAGAGCCTGGTCTTGCCTTTACTGTCGACAAAGGAACTGCCACTGGAGATTTCATTATACATGCTTTCGTCGAACTTGTCTTTGAAAGTGTACTTTAAAAGGGCAGCCAGAATCTTTTCTGCGGGGTATTCTTCAAGGAGCTTTTCGCCCATTTCAAGGCAGTCACCGTAATCTTCCGTTTTTATGGTTTCTTCAAGTTCGGCTTTTACTCTCGCTCTTCTGGCTTTAATTACATCTTTAATTTCAGGAATGTGGCCTCTCTTCATTTCGGACTTTGATGTCTTTTTAATGTAAGTGAGCCGCCTGAATTCCGTGGATGTAACAAAAGTAATAGCAGTTCCCTGTTTGCCTGCCCTTCCTGTCCTTCCTATCCGGTGCACATAGGACTCAGGGTCCTGAGGCAGAGCATAGTTGATTACATGGGTCAGGTCCATTATATCGATACCTCTTGCTGCAACATCGGTCGCTGCGAGGATGTTAATCTTCTGCTTTCTGAATTTGTTCAGTATTTTTTCACGTTCCTGCTGGGAAAGATCTCCGTGCAGGGCATCAGCTGCATAGCCTCTGTCACTGAGCTTCTGGGCAAGCAGGCTTGTATCGGTTTTAGTCCGGCAGAATATGAGGCCATAGAATTCATCTTCAATATCGATAATCCTGCAAAGTGCTTCAAACTTATCGTTTTCATGAACCTCAAAGTAGATCTGTTCGGTCAGGCTTGCAGTGATCTCCTCTTTATCAATTTTAATGTGTTCGTAGTTCTGCATGTACTTCCTGGCAATTCCAAGGATCGGTTTTGGCATTGTGGCTGAAAAGAAGAGCATCCTTTTATCAGGACCTGTTGACTTTAAGATCTCTTTTATGTCATCAATAAAGCCCATGTTAAGCATTTCATCTGCTTCGTCAAGCACGAAATATGCGATATTTTCGAGCTTAAGGCTCTTTCTTTCAAGGTGATCGATGACCCTTCCCGGAGTCCCTACGACAATGTCCAACCCGCTCTTCAGCATACGAAGCTGCTGGGTCATGGACTGCCCGCCGTATATGGGGGCTATGTGAAGTTTTTTATCTCCTTTTATGGAGTTAAGCTCTTCAGAAACCTGAATTGCAAGTTCCCTTGTAGGAGTCAGGATTATTGCCTGGACGTGTCCTGATTGCTCAGGAATTTTCTCTATAATGGGGGCTCCAAAGGCTGTTGTTTTTCCTGTTCCTGTCTGAGCCTGCCCTATAATGTCTGATTCTCCTTTCAAAAAAATCGGAATGACCTTTTCTTGAATTGGGGTTGGTTCTTCGAACCCTTTATTTTTGAGGGCTTTCAATGTGCTGTCCGAGAGCCCAAGTGCTTTAAATTTTACTAATTCTTCCATATACTCACTCTAAAATTTACAACTATTTTCTACAGGCTCTGCAGATTGCAGACCTGCTGTTTGATACTATCTGCCAAGCAGTTTCCTTTATGGAAAAGCCCACTTCTCAACACAGGTACATAATGCCAGCTAAAGCAGGTATACATACTGCATAAATGGTTAATCTCTCCGGCACTGCGAAAATTGCCTAAAACCAGGGAAATTCAGAATTAGTATAAATAAACTTATACAGCAAAAAATGGCTTCTTGGATAAGTTCCGGACACTTTTTGAGTTCTTCCCCGTGATACAGGCAAAAGAGTAATTAGACCCTTGTCTATTACTCCAGTAGATACACAGTACACCCCTTTCCTGTATATATCCTTTTGCTATCTTTTAGGTAGAACCGGCCCGGAAAAGGCTGTAAATCCGGAAATTCTATGATTGGAAATCTGTTAATCGATGCATATATCTATATATATTAAATTTAGAATTATATTTTTAGTGAATTGGTTCTCTAAGTAAATCCCACTCAACACCAGCCCTTAAGGTGAAGCTCGTCTGTTAACATTTCCTTTAAAAGGTTCAGCCTGTCAATGAAATTACGGATCTGTTCAAGCTTATCCTGCAGTTCTTCGCATCTGGTTTCTTCCTGAATGGTTGTAACCCCTGGCAAAATTCACGCACTCGTCCAGAAAGCTGTTAAATACCCTTCAGGCCTTTACAAAATAATCCGAAGTCCTGAAATCTGGCTGAAGGGTTTTTTCATACTCTGCCCTCTGATTCATCTCTGCAGCCAACACCCTGGCTTCAACATAATCCCCGATATTCAGAAAATTTCCCAGATTCTGCAGAGTTGTCCCGATATGCTGGATAAAGTATGCAACCTCAAAAGCCCACAGTTTGTCATAGTCCGTTCTGGAGCCGGAGTTAAAAGAAATGGAGCCCATCTGCAAGGGTCATCTCTTGTAATTTATTCTATCATTCACTTTTTAGTCACTTATTCTCTGCTATTTCATTCTTCCTTTTTATTTCTCTTTAACCTCTCCAGAACGATGAAACTTTTTGAAAGGAAAAGCAATGAATTTAATCACTTGAGAATTCCTCTTGTTCTCTTCTCATTCGCACGTATGAAAACTTTGCTTAATTCAGAGAGCCACAGCACAGAACTTGCCACTGTTGCACAGAGAAGCCAATCTCGAAGGCTCAAACTCATGGTTGAAAACGCCTGTTGCAGGAACGGGACGTAAATAACCATTACCTGCAGAAGAATGGACAAGAGCACCGCTCCCCACAGCCATTTGTTTGAAAATAATCCGACAAATGCGCTCTGTTTCTCAGAGCGTGCGTTGAAAACAACGAACAACGAGAAGAAAACTACCGTATTAAAGGCCATTGTCTGCGCATAACGAAGATTTCCTGAACCTTCAATTAAACCTCCGGGTAAGCTTGCATCAAGTACCAGCAGAGTTCCGATTGCCATGATTATACCGGTAAATAAATTGCTACCCCACATGCTTCGGGTGATAACCCCTTCTTCCCTTGGGCGCGGTGGTTCTTTCATTATTCCCGGATCCACCGGATCAACACCCAGTGCAAGTGCCGGGGGGCCGTCCGAGATCAGGTTAATCCACAGGATCTGAGTAGCCAGCAGAGGCAAAACTAACCCGTTCTCACTTTCAGCAGTCAGACCGATCAGATCTGCCAGCAGCAAGCCAAAGAACATTATCATTACTTCACCGAGGTTTGATGAAAGCAGATAGCGCAGGAACTTACGTATATTAGAGAAGATTGCACGCCCCTCTTCAACAGCCGCAACAATGGTTGCAAAATTATCATCAGACAGTACGACATCGGAAGCCTCTTTTGAAACATCTGTTCCAGTAATACCCATTGCCACACCGATATCTGCAGTTTTCAGGGCTGGAGCATCATTGACTCCATCGCCTGTCATTGCTACAATCGACCCACCGCGTTGTAGCGATTTCACAATCCTGAGCTTGTGTTCGGGATTGACACGTGCATAGACAGAAACTTTCTGAACCGTCAGGTCGAGTTTTTCCTCAGGCATTTTCTCTAGTTCTGCGCCTGTAACGGCTTGACCGTGGGTTGGAATCCCAAGTTCTTCAGCAATAACTGTGGCAGTTTTAGGATGGTCACCTGTAATCATAATTGGACGGACACCCGCAGAGATAGCACGCGCAATTGCATCTTTTGCTTCCCTGCGCGGCGGGTCAATCATGCCGATCAGTCCCAGGAAAACAAGATCTTTCTCTATGTGCTCATCAAACTCTTCCTGCCTCTGCGCATCCTTTGGAAGCGTGCGGAAAGAAACGGCAAGCGTCCGTAAAGCTTCACCAGCGAGTTCTTCATTAATCTTCAAAATTTCTGCGCGGCGTTCCTCAGTAAGAGCTTTGATTTCATTTCCTACAAGTTCCTGAGTGCAACGGGAGAGCAGTATATCGGGAGCTCCTTTGGTGAAGGCGAGAATCCGTTCCTTTTCCTCGGTATCAATATGGACCGTAGTCATCAGCTTGCGCTCTGAGGAGAAGGGGACTTCTCCTATGCGGACCAGCCGCGCATTGAGCACATCGGCTTCCAGTCCGGCTTTTCGTGCTGCAACAATTAATGCCCCTTCGGTAGGGTCCCCGTGCACCTCCCAGCGCCCATTGCGCTCATGCAGCACAGCATTGCTGGCACGGTCAGCGGCTTCAAGTGCACGAACGAATTCAAACTGGAGAGCACCATCAATATTTCCTCCTCCTTCCCTGTAAACATCACCTTCGGGAGAATAACCCGTACCTTCTAAATTAACGCGCCCAGTGGCTGTAACAACTGCAAGTACAGTCATCTCATTCTTCGTGAGCGTACCAGTTTTATCGGAGGCAACAACATTAGCCGAGCCAAGAGTTTCTACAGCTGCGAGATGACGTACGATGGCGTTTCTCTGCGCCATGCGTTTCACTCCAAGAGAAAGAACAACTGTCACCACCGCAGGCAGGCTTTCAGGCACCGCGGCAACCGCAAGGGCCACGCCTAAAATAAGGATGTCAAAGAGGGCAGAAAAACCTCTTACATCTTCGACTAAAAGTATTGTTGTGATTATCACGACTGCAATAGCAATGACGGCTATTCCGAGAAGTTTGCCAACGTGGTTAAGTTCCTTTTGCAGCGGCGTAGTCTCTACAGGCGTTTCTTTGAGCATCCCTGCAATGCGTCCCATTTCTGTCTGCATTCCTGTTGCCGTAACCACCGCACGCCCGTGTCCGTAAACGGCCACAGTACCGCTAAAAACCATATTGTCACGGTCGCCCAATCCGACCTCTTCTGTAATGGGCAGTTCATCTTTTAAAACAGGAAGGCTTTCACCTGTTAGAGCTGCTTCGGCTGTTTGAAGAGCAGTTGATTGAATCACCCGGGCGTCCGCAGGGATAGTATTTCCCTCTTCTATGATGATTATGTCACCGGGCACAATCTCGGTTGCTGGAACACTCTGCCGCTCACCATCCCGGACAACATTTGCCTGTGCCGCAGTCATCTGACGCAGTGCAGCAATTGCTTCCTCTGCTCGTGCCTCCTGAATATAGCCCATGATCGCATTGAGAATTACAACAGCAAAAATAGCAATCGCTTCATAAGGCAATGCAGAATCGCGCTCGTAAAGCCATAGTCCTGCCGAGATTAATGTTGCTATAAGTAACAGGATAACGAGAATATCTTGAAATTGTGCCAGGAATTTTCTCCATGCAGGCACAGGTTTCTCTGCCATAAGTTCATTTTTACCGTACTTATTCAGTCTTTCCCGTGCCTCCCCTCCGCTCAAACCACTCAATGAATCCGTGTTGAATGCGGTTAATACTTCTGTAGCAGTTTGTCGATAAGGAATATTCTGGTCCGGCTGGATGACAGTGTCGCCCATCTATTTATCTTACTCCTGGATCCTTATACCCGGTCTTTACATAAAGTTGTGATTTGAGCCTTTGCCATTTTCTTTAAATTATTTATTTAGCATGAAAGTGCTCCCAGCTACTTTCATTTTTTGTGCCTGTTATTCGAAGAATTTCATATGCGTTTTTCCTAAATAACTGTCTAAGAAAGTCTTTTTGCAAAAATATTTAAAATTTTTTATAAATATAATTTGAAGACTAATAATAAAGATTGTACCTAATTAAAGCTATTTTAGGTTAGCAATCTAAAAACAAACCATAAAAAGGTATAATCCATGATGAAAATATTGGTAAGGGATATAAGTATTTTTTGCTATAACTGGGTGATTTTATAGAGATTACAAAAACAATAGTTTAAGCCTGAAAAGTGTTGAAGGTAGAAAAAACATGAAAATATATTTGGAAAAGAGGGAGAAAATGAGCTAAAATATATATCGATAAGCAATATTACTGCATTACTACGGCACTTACAGTTTTTACAGTTGGAAGACATGACCTGACAAGAGCACCAGGAGTTATTATAAAGTTGAATATCTGAGTAAGTAAAAGTATTTTTTTAAAAAAAAGAATTTAATGCGTTTAATTTAATTTTAAAGCATTAATAGCCAAAATGGCAAAGGTTCACATCATTCGTTTTTAAATCAGTGACTCTTATCTAGTCAGAGACGGGATTAGTGTAAGTAGTTTTCTGGAGATGTTTGTAATGAACAAAAAAATACTGATACTTACTGGTAGTCCTCGAAAGAATGGAAATAGCGATATGCTGGCAGATGCCTTTACGAAAGGAGCGCAGGAAAAAGGACATACGGTAAATAAAATTGAAGTGGCAAAGCTCAATATTAGTGGATGTACGGCATGTGAGATGTGCTGGACAAAGGACGGAGCCTGCGTTCAGTGCGACGACATGGCAGAAATTGAACCATGGCTCGAAAGTGCGGATGTGTTTGTACTGGTTTCTCCTTTATACTTTTATGGAATTTCTGCACAGTTGAAGGCCGCAGTTGACAGACTTTGTGCTTACTGTGTGGATAATTGTAAAAAGCCGCTAAAAATAAAAGAATCTGCTTTAATTATGTGTGGAGAGGGTGATGAAGAACGATTTTTCAGTGGCGCCATAGATACTTACAGGCAGACGGCAGAATATATGAAATGGAAAGACAGAGGTATCTTAATAGCCACCAGTGTAACAGCAAAAGGAGATGTTTTACAGGGGGATTGGCTGGCTAAATCACAAGCTTTTGGAGCAAGTATTTAAATAGTTAATCTTTTTCACGCCAGAGTTGCATTTCGGGATCACAGAACCTACATTCGGCAGGTCGACATTTAATTTTTCATAATTTCTGTTGATGGCGATTTTGAAATAAGACATAGTATTTGTACGTAACTTTTAGGTTTACATATGATCAATTAATAATATCTCATACTAAACTTTTCTGAAAAAACGATCCAATATTTATACATGTGGTGATAGTCGAGACACACGTTAACCAACTTTCAATCTCGTTTCTAGCCAGGGGTAGCATAAAACGACATCAGGAAAAATGTTCCGATTTTTAATGTCGACCTGCCGAATGCAGGACAGAAAATCGAAGAATTTCTGGGAGTTGCGATGTAATCGCAACAGCCCGCGGTCTTTTTCGCTTCGCTCAAGAGGACAAATTTATAAATTATGTATAATCCGAACTCGCTTAGGGCTTGTTGTAATTAGAATCTCAGGGTGGAAAAAATAGTTTCCAAATATGAGATAAGAAACAGGTCATATCTATTCTCTCATATTTGATTTGAATTCATCCAGTTAATGGGCTTGAACATGGAGGAATTTGTATCTTTAATTGTGATGCAGGTATTATATTTATTTGGGGCAGATTCCCTTGAGCCCGGCTGCAAGGTCGGGAAGGAGCTTAATAGGGATGCCCATAATCATTTCTTCGTCTAATATTTTGGCATAAGATCTGCTGCCGCTGCAGCCTACCGTGACTTCTATTTTTCCTTCTTTATATGGCTGCACAACACCATCGGAACACAGGCTCTGCTTGCCTGCGAAACCGGTTTCAATTCTGCCTCCCACACTATACATATAAGCCTGAGTGAGTAGCATTATTTGTTTTGGGTTGCAAATGACCAGTATAACATCCGGCATGAAAGAGGTCTTTTCCAGGGGTGCATACAGGACAGCTTCTGTAGAGTTGGGGGCAAGTTTCGGCACCATATCAATTGTACGCTTTGCAGCTTCCAGGGTGCTGAACTGTTTTAAATTCGCATAATAAAACTCTCCACTGGCGACTTTGGGGGGAATTGCTCCAAGACCCATAGCACCTGCACCACCTTTACACATCTCGTCTTCACCCAAAGCGTAGAATTCCTCTCCGGTCCTTCTCACTCTGTCAACCAGCTGGCAGTGTCTCATAGACTCATCTACTTTTTTGATCCCTTCCGGAACTTTTTCTCCTTTCAGAATCAGTTTCACTGCAACTGGGGATGTTTTGAGTTTAAGGCATTCGATCATTTCATTTCCGTAGTTATTGATATCTTTTAGTTCCATTTATATCACTCCGGATATTAGTTCAATTAGTTGATTTAGGTAAAATAATATATTCTCTATCTTTTATATGATTTCACTTGCAAAGTTTTGACTAAATAATACACAACCAAATTCAATATAAATATTCTTAAGTTCTGATTCTCAATAATATTTTTTCACAGTACTATTAATTTTTTAAGAGTATCATTTTCTCAACTTCCTGCTTCAAACAGCCTTTTATCTTATACAGAAAGTAAATCGGAAGGACTTAACGGAGATATCCTCACTCAAGTTTGTCAAAAATAATTTCCATTTTTCCCATTTCCCGTGCAAGGTTTTTGGAGATCATGCCGTTTTCGAGCCAGCAGGCATTCATTATCGCAGCCGGGACAAGACATGTGGGGGTAAGAGGGGCTTCAGCCATTTTCTGGGCAAGCACTGTCTCAGGGCCTCCCATGATGTCCTTCATGCCCATATCGAATTGTGTGCCCCATTTCCTGAGTTTTTCGCAGGTGGTTTTGATATGTATATGGGTGTTTTTGCCTTCTTTTGTAGCAATGACTTTTGTTGTATGTCCGCATATAGTGTTAAGTGATATTTCAGTGACCATTATTTTATCCTCCAGTGTTATATTTTTCCGGAGTCCAAAGGGCTTTTTAATAAACCTATCCAAGACTTCCTTTACGGTATGTACCTGGTTTCTCCTCTCCATTTTAATATGAAAAAGCGTAAAACCCCTGAGTCTTTACCTTATGGGTAGTTCACTAAATTTCACATATATGTTTTTCTGTGACGATTTTTTTAATTCCGTTTTTATTCCGATAACTTTATAGGTTTCAAATACTACTTTTTCAGCTACAGTTACCTGTATAAGGATCTGGTTAGAAGTTCGGATTTTTCCGGTGGGATGATCGCAAAGTTCATATACAATTCTATTCGTATTGCTAAGTCCATAGCAAATATGCTAGTCAAAGTACTCCTGTTTAATACATTAATATAGTTCCGTTAAAAATAGGTTTGAATAGCACTATAAATAAAGTTGAATACAAATCTTGAATTTAATTTCAAAAAAATAATGAGGTTTTTATAATGAGATGGCAAGGTAACTCCAAAAGAAAAGCTACCGGCGGGAAGATTATTACTGCTCGTGGAAAGCGCAAGTTTGAAATGGGCCGCGAATCTGCAGAAACCCGCATAAATGAAGTAAAAAGAAAGAACGTTCATACCATGGGCGGTAACAGGAAAGTAAGACTTCTCCAGTCCAATATTGCAAATGTAACAAACCCTAAAGACGGAAAGACAGTTACCGCAACAATTGAGAACGTAATTGACAATGCTGCCAACAAACACTATGTAAGGCGTAATATTCTGACAAAAGGTTCTGTTATAGAGACTCCTGTGGGCACTGCCAGAATTACAAGCAGACCCGGACAGAGTGGGGTTATAAACGCTGTATTAATCGAATAATTAAAAAGAACCCGAACCTGAGGTTCTGTATCAATTTTCCTAAGTTTTGTACCGGTGGTCAACATGGATGAAATGATTCAACATATATTGGAAATTCTTGAAAATGATGCTCGAACAAGTCCGGAAGAAATCGCAGCCCTAACAGGAATGTCTGCACAGGATGTTTCCCAGGCGATTGCAAAGCTTGAAGAAACAGGAGTTATCCGGCACTACAAAACCATAGTTGATTGGGATCTGGTTGGGGAAAATTATGTTTACGCAGTTATTGAGTTGAAGGTCACCCTCGAGCGTAATCAGGGCTATCAGGTAATTGCAGAAAGGATTTATAAGTTCCCGGAAGTCAGGTCTGTCAGGCTTCTGTCCGGGGATTATGACATCTCCCTTACTGTCCGGGGGAAGTCAATGAAGGATGTGGCCTTTTTTGTGGCAGAGAAAATAGCCACCCTTGATCAGGTCCAGAGCACGTCCACGCGTTTCGTGCTGAAGACCTATAAAGAAGACGGGGTAATCCTTCACGAACCGGAATCGATTCAGAGGCTTCCTGTCTCGTTTTAATGCGGGACAACTTAAACCTTATTCCTCTTTCCCGTTTTATATTCCACTCAACTCATATAGCTTATTATAGAGGTGTTTGCTTGAGACCTGCATGCGATCCTTCAAAATTCGTTTCGGAAGCTGTAAAGAGTATCCCTTCATCAGGAATACGCCGTTTTTTTGATCTTGTTTCCGGACTTGAAGATGTAGTTTCTCTTGGTGTAGGGGAACCTGATTTCATTACTCCATGGCACATCCGTGAGATGTGCATACACTCTCTTGAAAAAGGGCAGACATCATATACCTCGAACTACGGACTTCCGGAACTCAGAGAAGAACTTACAAGAACCTATTACAGGCGCTACGGCCTTGACTACAATCCTGCATCCGAAATCCTGATTACTACAGGAGTAAGCGAAGCTCTTGATATAGCAATCAGGGCAGTGGTAAATCCAGGAGATGAGGTTATTGTTGTTCAGCCTTCCTATGTGGCATATGTCCCTTCAGTGATTCTGGCAGGAGGCAAGCCTATTATTGTTTCCACACACAGGGACGATGATTTCAGCCTTACTGCAGAAGCTCTTAAGCCTGCAATCACCAGCAAAACAAAGGCAATAGTCCTGAATTTCCCTAATAACCCTACAGGCGCAATTATGCAAGAGGAAGGTATGGAAGATATTGCGGACCTTGTTGTTGAGAATGATTTATTTGTGATTTCAGACGAGGTTTATGAGTGCCTGACTTACGAGGGTACCCATATTCCATTCTCTTCGCTTGAAGGCATGAAGGACCGGACTGTAATGCTGAACGGCTTTTCCAAAGCCTATGCCATGACAGGTCTAAGGCTAGGTTTTGCCATGGGAGCTCCTGACATCATCCATTCTATGATGATGATCCACCAGTATTGCATGCTCTGTGCTCCCATCACTGCCCAGGTCGGGGCAATCGAGGCTCTGCGCAATGGTAAAGGAGAAATGGAGAGGATGGTCAGGGAATATGACAGGCGCAGACACTTTATTATAAAGGGATTTAACGGTATCGGGCTTGAGTGCTGCAACCCTAAAGGTGCTTTTTATGCTTTCCCTTACATCGGAGACATGGGACTTTCCTCTTCTGATTTTGCAGAGCGCCTCCTGAATGAAAAGAAGGTTGTTACAATACCCGGAGATGTATTTGGGGAAGCAGGTGAAGGTTTCCTGCGCTGTGCATATGCAGCGTCTCTGGACGATATTAAAAAGGCAATAGAGAGAATGGGAGATTTTGTAGACAATTTAAAACAATAAGTATGGCCGAATTTTTATTCGGTCTGCCTTCTTGCTTTTTTTGCTTCTCTTTCAAAATTGATTTTTGGGGAATGTAAACTCCATCCTCTGAGATTATCAGCTGACTTTCCGCAGATGTCTACAAAAAAATAGCATTTTTCTTGTTGTCGTTTTTGGAATTATTTAAAAAACTGCGTTAATTGTCTCAGTTGAAGCTTTGGGAATGAAAATAGAAAGCATTTCAATGAAGAGAAAAGGTCAAAAATTCGGAAATTTTGAAAATACATTTTTGAGTAACCCGGATGTATTTCAGAAAAACGATAGCAAGAGAATTTGTGAAAAATTGAAGGACATCTGAGGAAAGCCGACTGAAGATATGCTGAGAATTTCAATATGTCAACTCCTCCGCCTTCGTGCATCTCCTAATAGATGAGGGCAATGGACATTATTCGGTCCTGGCTTTCCCTGAAAGCTTCAAAGATATCTGAATTTACTACACACTTTTTGCTGCTTAATTTTTCAATCTAAAGGTCTAAAGAGACAAGATCACCAGCAGCTTATAATTTTACATAGTATATATAACCTCATAAATATTAATATAATTTAAACTATTTGTAATTATTGAAAACAATTCGCTACTTTTATGTAGTAAAGAGTAATACAAACAACTTATTTATTACCACAGGGATTGTTATGAACGGTAAGCCCAGTAATATAGATAAAATCGGCAAGTTTTGGAGCTTTTTTAATTCTAAAAAAAGCCTTGTGTTGTGTGTACTTTTTACTCTTCTTATCGTATCGATGGGAGGGTGCACTGAACAAACAACTGACACAAACTCGCCGACGGTAACAGAATCGTCTGATGAACAGTACAAGTATGTAACGGATATGCGTGGCGTGCAGGTAAAAGTGCCAGAGGATATCAAACGCGTAGCTACTATTGACGATGGGTTCGTTGAAGGCGTCCTGACCAATCTCGGCGAGATAGATAAAGTCGTAGCTATCGGATCATGGTCTCTTAAACGAGATTACAAATATACATATCCGACGATAAATGGTACTAATTATACGTACACACATGGATGGAATACAATGAAATACCTGCATCCATGGTTGAACGATACCCCCTGTATTAACTCTCCTCAGGGCAACATAATCAGCTATGAGACACTTGCAGATGTAAACCCCGATGTTGTCATCATGCGAGTGGGGGACTGTACAGTTGGTGCCAAAGACCCGGAAAAAATAACGAAGACCATATCAACGATCGAGTCTCTGGATATACCGACAGTGGTATTGTATTCACCTACATATTACGAAAATTCTGACCTGAGCACTATGAGAGATGAAATGCGTGTGATAGGCCAGTTGTTCGAGAAAGAACAGAAGGCGATGGATCTGGCTGATTACCTGGAAAGCAGCGAGAAGATGATCCGTGAGCGTACCAAAGATATACCTGAAGAAAAAAAGAGTACTGTACTCTATATTGGTCTCTCTCCCAATGCCAGAAGTTCTGGAGGGGCAGGGACAGTATCTGGTATTGACACGCCTGAATCTTACATTATTGAAAATATCTGTAATGCTAGAAATGTATACCGTGACACAGGCTCAGGCAAACTTTTGAATGCTGAGCAGATAATGGCTTTAGATCCTGATGTCATACTTTTACCCACGGCAAACGGGTTCCACCCACCTCGTGAACTGTACGAAGCACCGTATTATCAGAATCTGCAGAACCTGCGTGCGGTCCTGAACAAACGGGTGTATGCTATGCCATGGACGCCAATGAACTGTGCCCGACGGACAGAATACCCGATTGATATGATGATAGTTGCTAAGGCTAGCTATCCTGACCTGTTCAGCGATGTCAAGGTTCATGAGTTCGCTGTTGATTTTTATCAGGACGTATACGGTGTAAACAGAACGACCGCAGAGGAGCTTCGTTCAAATCAGTGGCTGGACTGGACGGTGGAGTCTGATTTCTAGGTGTAAATATGGAAGAATTATCTACTGGCGTGAACGTTTCTACCCCTACTACCCTCAATTTTTTTGAAGCAAGAAAGTTATCTATCATTTTCTTTCTCGCTATTGTTATGGTAGCAGGCGGAATGGTCACGATTTGTTTGGGAACATATCAGATTTCTATAGTGGAAGTGTACTCTATCATTTCCACTCATATATTTTCACCTGATATGGTAGATTCACTGGACAAACTTAAAAATACGATCGTCTGGAACATCCGCTTCCCAAGGATCATTATGGCTATAACCGTTGGCATCGGCCTTTCTGTTGCCGGAACGATTTATCAGGGATGTTTTCGCAATCCTCTTGTAGAGCCATACATTCTTGGAGTATCTTCGGGAGCGGCATTCGGTGCAGCGCTTGGGATTGTTTATCCTCACATCTTTATTTCTATACAGCTAGGTGCTTTCTTGTTTGCTTTACTCTCTGTATTCCTGGCATATTCGCTGGCAAGGAGCAGGGGGCAAACCCCCGTGGTCACGCTGATACTTGCTGGTATTATCATAGGCTCGATATTTTCCGCATGTGTTTCCATCATGAAATACATTTCAAATGATACACAACTGCGGGAGATTGTCTTCTGGATGATGGGCGGCTTCTACTATACTCAGTGGGATGACGTGAGGCTGACTGTGCCCATTGTGTTGATATCTGTAGCTATTATGTGGTTTTTCGGGTGGAAACTGAATGTCCTCTCCATGGGCGACGAGGAAGCCCGGGCATTAGGCGTGAACCCGGAAGTTTTTAAATTTATTTTCATTATACTGGCCACCCTGGTAACTGCCACCTGCGTATCTTCGGTAGGAATTATCGCATGGGTAGGACTGATGATGCCCCATGCAGCCCGTCTCATCCAGGGCCCCGACAACCGTTTTGTAATTCCCACAGCAGCGTTGATGGGTGGAGTTTACATCATCTTTTGTGATACTATCGCACGTACTCTTACCACGGCAGAAATCCCGATAGGAATCATCACAGCTATCGTCGGCGCACCTTACCTCATATATCTGCTGCGTAGCAAAGAAAAGGAGATATTCGGGTGATTATATGTTAAAAGTCGATAATCTGAGCTTCGGGTACAAAAACGTTTCCGTTTTCAAAAATATTTCATTCAGGGTAGAAAAAGGTTCTTTATGCGGGCTTTTCGGGCCAAATGGGTCCGGGAAAACAACCCTGTTCAAGTGCTGCATGAGCTTCCTTAAGTATAATAGTGGCAGCGTATTCATCGATGGTAATAATGTCAAGAGAAAAAAGATCGAGGAACTGGCAAAACTTGTCGCCTACGTACCCCAGGAACACAAGCCGCCTTTCCCGTACCTTGTCAAGGAAGTTGTGCTTATGGGAAGGACTCCTCACATGGGTGGTATCTTTGGCATATCCAAAGATGATAGGAGGAAAGTCGAGGAAGCTATGGAAATGCTTGAGATTTCCCACCTCGCTGATAGGCCTTACAACCAGCTCAGCGGCGGTCAACGCCAGCTTGCGCTCATCGCAAGGGCTATGGCACAAGAAACACCGTTAATGCTGCTGGATGAACCAACATCCGCCCTGGATTTCTGCAACCAGATACGGATCTGGAATATTTTGAAAAAGATCTCCGCGAGAGGGACGACTATACTGGCCTGTAGCCATGACCCAAACCACATCTCGTGGTTCTGTGACGATGTCATTGTCATGTATAGGGGAGGTCTGGTCGCAAAGGGAAATCCAAAAAGCGTAGTATCAGAGCAATTACTTGGCACTATATTTAATGATATTTGCAGTGTAGGCTATATGGATCATCTGATGATGGTGTATCCGAAAAACATTCAAGCTGGGTGTACAGTAGCTGCGGTAAATAATAGTTCGCCATAATATCATTTTTCTGCTTTATCATCTTCTAATCGCATAACGAGGGCACTTACTTTTCCATCCATTTGGCATGAAAGTGCCTTCAAGCACTTTCATTTTTTGTGCCTGTTATTTAGAAAATTTCATGTGCGTTTTTTCAATAAGCTCATTCATCTGATCGTACCACTAACAACATTTTTCTTAACCATCTGTTTCATTTCCCGAGGTTCGATGACTACGTATTCCTAATAGTATCCTCTGCCGTCATGGACCTTGTTTCCCTTTAAGCAATTCCACATGCTATAAGGTTCTGGAGAGAACGATATGCAGTGCTCCTTTCCCTGTTAAGAATCTCTCCCATTTTTTCTGCTGTTAGGAGCCCATGAATAAGCAGAACCTTGTATGCGTCGATTTTGAGGGACTTAAAACCGAGCACACATTTTACCATGTCCTCGCATCTGAAGCTTGCTCTGATCATCTCATAAATAGAATTTGTCATAAAACCACTATAGTTGTTTCCAATAAAAAATAACATGTCCGGAAGTATCCCTATTAGTTAAATTTATATATAAATCACAGGCTCAATAAGCTTTGAAGTCCTATGCAGCCCATTATCCCTGAAGATGAACGTTCCAAAGAGCCTCTTGACACAGAGAGAATAATACATCATCCTGATATGGTAAAAGCCAACGATTGGGTTATCAATAAATATGAAGCCCCTTTCAGGGAAGTATGTATTTTCGTTCCCTGTGCTAAGAGAAAGCCTTACCATGAAAGTCCATCCCATAAAAAATTTGACCGGATTATTTTTGGGATTTTAAAACCCGAGGATGTACACATAGTGACCTTTGGGACCTGTGGGATTGCTCCAAGGGAACTTGATACTCAGTATCCTTTCATGAACTATACTTTCATGATGGGTAAATGTAACGTGACAAAAATTAAAAGAGAATTTATAAAAATAGAAAGCGAAAGGATTGCCGCTTACCTTGAAAAAACAAGGGAAAACTACAGGCACAGGATAGCCTATTGTATTGGAGATTTCCGGACTGCAATGGAAAAAGCCCTTGAAATGGTTGATGTAAAAGTGGATCTTGTCCCCAGGGAAGCTACAATTCAAAAGATGATTCAGCCTGATAAAAACTTCATTTACAACAGCCTTTCATCCAGAGACTACCTTCAGGACTTCTCTGATGCGATTACCGATGCTTTCGGGCTTTCCAGAAGGGAAGTCGGCTTAAAGGAAGACATTTCTGTGGACGATACCGACTGGTATGTTTTGTAATGTAATTCTATTTTGATGGACACAATCATCTAATTCTTACACAAAAGATTGAAGCACACAGGACGTTAGAAGGGTAATCTATCATCAAATATAGTTTGGCAAAACTTTGAGTTCAATACTTTCACCCAGCTCAGCTACTCTTTTTAGCCTAATACTCTATATTTCATATTAAGGTTGGTTGAAATGGATACATCCGATAAATATATCAAAATGTGCTCACTCGCGAAAGAAATTCAGAGGAAATGGGTATTCCAGTCCGGTGATTTTGTTTATAACCCTGTTTTTGAAAAAGTTGAGATTTTACTCTGTCCCGGAAATGATTCTATTAATTATATATGGCTTCCGAGACAGGATCAACTGCAAGAAATCTGTATCGAATTTTATGTGCAGAGTATGAGGATATCTAAATTTGAAGCATTCTTAAAATTCTTGGAATGGTACTCTGGACGCCTTAGATATGCTTTCGAACATGGGCTCAAATATGGAAATGATTTCGTTGACTCGGGAGAAGAACTTTTGTTAAGCCGTTCAATGATAATGATGCACTGGAAAAAATGGGACGGGAAAAACTGGGTAAAGGCTCTGGATAAGTATGCGCCGAAGCTGCAGGAATCTTCATCTGGAAATTACGAAATAAAAGTATAAAGTGTTGAATGGATGGCTCGAGGGAGCTGCAAAAAATAGGATTACAGGTTGTCTCAAAACTCAAACCATTTCTACAATTGGATAATAAGAACCGTTAGCCTTAAAAACATGACTACTTAAAACAGAGAAATTTAGATCTGAATTAACCTTATAGTAGAAAATATTGACACAATTGTAGAATTAGCTTTAGTTTTGAGACGGCCTGATTAGATAATTAGCCGTTTTTAGAGATGAATTGTAATTGTAGGTAATTCTAGCGTGCCAATCGCTCTTCTCTTAAAGTTCTTCGTTTTTATGTGATTGGCATGCTACTATTATATGCACATTAATCATGGTGAAAGAAATAGAACTTACGCAGTTGAATTGAAAACCACGAGCGGAAGTGATTTAGCTGTATAAACTCAAATAATGCTGATGAGCCCGCATGTATCTGATTTTACATTTCAAGTGTGTAAGTCCTAAAAATATTTTATATAAAAACAATTTAAAAACATTTTAATACATCCTATCCAAATTTTCACCTAAACGAGAATCGTCTTTGCAGTAGACGATACGCGTTTTGGTCGGATGTAGCTCAAGACCAAATTTAGTTAAACGCTTTTCCAACTCAGTCCACAGCTTTTCTGCCTCTTCTTTGCTTCGCAGTGTACAACTGCATCATCAGCGTAACGAGCAAAAGGCTTGTTACGATGATAAGTAGCCATCCAAATGTCAAAAACATAATGTAGGAACAGATTAGCTAGTGTCTCACCAATATAAATTTAGTGCGTTTTTTATACATTAAATGATATATCATTTTTCATGGTGTTAATAAAACTTAAAGATGATGAGGAACAATACCTCCAGGACTTTGTCAAAAAGGGAGAGAAAAATGCTCGAGAACTGAAAAGAGCACTAATTCTGTTACTTGCAAACAAGAAAAAAAAGAATATCGAAATCGCTGAAATACTGAATGTTGGCAGGAATACTGTTGGTAGAATCAAGAAGAGATATTTGGAGGAAGGTCTTCAAAGCGCTCTCGAGGATAAACCAAGAACTGGTCAACC
>JASGVX010000132.1 GCA_030054735.1 Methanobacteriota archaeon
ATCATGTGCATCTTTTTGTTGGAGCTGAACCAAAGTATTCTCCTTCAAAAGTCATGCAAATAATAAAAAGTATTACAGCAAGACAAATCTTTAAAGAATATCCTGAGATAAAAAAACAGCTTTGGGGCGGTGAATTATGGAGTGATGGAGGTTACATTGGAACAGTAGGAGACGGAACAACTTCTGATGTTATTAAAAACTATATTCAAAACCAGGGAAACCAGGAAGAAAAAGAAGCATATCAACAAATGAAAATATTCGATTTTTGATAAACACTAAAACCAGAGCGCTGGCGCAAAACATACCCCGCTAGCTTGCGGCGGGGTGCGCCAGCGCAACTTTGATTTTTCTATTTCCACAACTTCGCAAAAATTATGAATTTTACAGGATGAGAAGGGAAAATAGGAGTTTCTTCAGAAATTGAGAATGATTCTATGATATCATAATGCATCGAAAACCTTTCTACCGATGCGGATGATGCTTGCGCCTTCTTCTATTGCTATTTCATAATCGTCTGTCATTCCCATTGAGAGATATTGAAGATCTTTTTTTAAATGCTTCTCTGCTTTGTCTTTTAAATCTTTCAATTCTTTGAAATATTTTCTTGAATCTTCGGGGTCTTCGCTTATTGGCGGGATTGTCATCAGGCCTTCAAAACTTAAGTATTTGAGGGTTGATATCTGATCAAGAAGCTTCAAGAGTTCATCGGGCTCTAATCCGGTGTGTTTTTTCACGTCTGTCTTCACTTGTATGAGGATTTTCTGGATTATTTTTTTTTCTCTTGCTGCATTGTTTATCTTTTCTGCTAGTTTGTATGAATCAACGCTTTCTATCAAATAGGGATTTAGGTTTACTACTTTTTTTGCCTTATTTAACTGGAGTGTGCCGATGAAGTGGGTTTTTATTTCAGGTGGAAGATATGGAGCCAGCTCTTTCATCTGCTGGTAATGGTTGAAGCCAATGTCTGTAACACCTGCTGTTATGGCTTCGCCTATTTGTGCCTTTGATGCATATTTTACTGCTGCGACAAGTGTCACATCAGGTGGCATATTTTTCAAAATTTCTTTTACATTGTCTTCGATCATAGTATTAATCTTTAGATTTTTTTAGTATTCTGTCTCTTTTAAAAGATAAGAATCTATAAGAAATATAATTATAAATTTTCTACTGATTATGAAAAAAATTTAATGCGAGAGGTGGGATTCGAACCCACGAATTCCTTCGAAACCAGATCTTAAGTCTGGCGCCTTTGGCCTGGCTGGGCAACCCTCGCGCCTTGGAGAAAAATCAGGCCGTTTTGAGCCGCAAAAAGTTTTTTACGCAGCATGCTTTAAATAAAGTTAAATTATTTAAAGTTTATTCTATAACTTATGGAGATTACATTTCTTGGCACAGGAGTTGCGATCCCTCAGAAGGGTCGGGTACAGTCCGGAGTAGTGGTCAGGCTTGAGGAAAAACCTCTGCTTATTGACTGCGGGAGCGGTGTCCTGAGCCGTTTTCCCGATGCCGGAATCTTACATACAAATATTGATACCGTACTTCTTTCACACCTTCACTTTGACCACGTAGCTGACCTTATCCCTCTCCTTAAGGCGAACTGGCTAAGAGGAAAGACCGATATGAGGGTCTATGGCCCTGAGGGGACAGGGGACTTGTTTTCAACGGTGAACAGGGCATACGCATATATTCTGGAAGGGGTGGACGTGGACGTTGTAGAGCTCTCTCCGGGAAAAGAATTCACGCCTGAAGGGTTTGACTGCGAAATAAGCTGCGCAGCCGCTGTCCACAGTGTCCCAACTCTCGCATACCGCGTGACTGCAGAAGATGGAGAATTTGTTTACTCAGGGGATACCGAACCCTGCACGGACGTAATGGACCTGGCAATTGAAACTGACCTCCTAATCCACGAGTGCTCTTTCCCTGCCGGCACAAAAGTAACAAATCACACAACTCCGAGCACCCTGGCTGAAATGCTCGAAGACTACAACAGGGAGATAGGAAGCATCTGCCTGACACACTTCTATCCCGAAATGAAAGGGCATGAAAGAGAAGCAGTGCACCGCTTGAAGAACTATGTTAAAGCCGATATTATCCTTGCAGAAGACCTTATGAGGCTTGAGCTGTAATTCTCGAGTTGCATTTCGGGATCACAGAAAATCGAAGATTTTCTGGGAGTTACGATGTAGTCGCAACAGATTGCGGTTCTTTTCGCTTGCTCAAGAGAACTTATTAATGGGCGAATTAAATGAATTCTAGAACTAGCTCTAATCACGTTAAGCTCCCGAATCTAGGTTGAATGGCCCAAAACTTGTCTGTTGTTTTTCTTCCGTGATCCCGATACCATTATCTTCAACGCAAATTTCGATTGCATTCTCTAACTTTCTTGACCAAACATTTACGTGTCAGATTTAGGGTAAGTATCAGTGAAATATTCCGAGCTTATGAAGAATCTGCTTGATTTTTATTTCTAATATCGCCTCATAAAAAAGTTAATTGCAGAAAAAGGATAATTGTAAAATGTATTTCTCTGAAAGGCTTAATTGAAGGAAATCAAATGCTCCCTTAAGTTACCTTATACAAAAACTGACTTTATAGATTACATTATAGTTATAAAAATAGAGTTAGAAATAGATAAATATATATTTAATTGAAAATAAAAATATAGATGTTCATGCAAAAAAGGATTATCTATGGAATCGATATTGTCCGGGGTTCTCCCAGGGCCAGGGAACTTCCCAGATATGCCCTTGTCATTCTCAAGGACGGTGAGGTTTCTCATTTTAATATGCTCCGCCGCCAGAAGATCTTTAATATGATCCAGAAGGAAAGGCCGGAGATAATAGCTGTTGACAACATTTTTGAGCTTGCAGCCGACAGAACTGAGCTCCTTTCTCTTATGGAACGCCTTCCTGACGGTGTCAAACTTGTTCAGGTAACAGGCGGGCTGCATCCGGAACCTCTTGTAAGAATTGCGCATAAATATGGGATCTCTGTTGATCCTGAGAACCCAGGTGATGAAGCAGAAGCCTGTGCCAGGCTTGCAGACCTTGGAGTAGGGCATGAAGTCTCTCTTTTTGAAGACATTACGAAAATTAAGGTAAGCAGAGCCCGCTCCCTTGGACAGGGAGGGTGGAGCCAGAACCGGTACAGAAGAAAGGTGCACGGAGCTGTGCTTCAGAGGAGCAGGGAGATTGAAAACACCCTCAAATACCTTTCACGGGAAAAAGGCATCAGGTTTGATGCCGTAAACGTAAAGGGGTTCGGAGGCTATGTAAGGTCTGAATTTACCGTTTATGCTAAACGCGGAGAGATTCCGATACATCCAATGGCGAGCAATGATGCGCAGGTAAGTGTGAAAAGTGTTGAACGTGACAAAATCCGTTATGTCCCCCTGAAGCCGAAAAATTCCAGGCGCAAATTCACAATCGTGGGGATCGATCCGGGAACAACGGTTGGCATAGCCATTCTTTCACTCGATGGAGACCTCTTATATTTGAAAAGTTTTCGGGGAATATCTCCTGATGAAGTTGTCAAACTTATTGCAGAATATGGAAAACCCGCAGTAATCGCAAGTGATGTCACTCCAATGCCAGGTTCAGTTGAAAAAATCAGAAGAAGTTTTAACGCCGTCCCTGCAAGCCCGGGAATTGAGGTTTCTGCCGAGGAAAAGATTGCTCTTGGGAAGACTTTTGGCTACTCAAATGACCATGAAAGGGATGCATTAACTGCTGCTCTTCTTACCTGCAGGAATTACAAAAACATCTTTACGCGGATTGAAAAGAAAGCACCCAAAGGTGCAGACATTGAGTTAATTAAACTTCATGTAATCCGGGGGGACTCGATAGAGGTTGCTATTGAAAAAGTACGGGCTGCCTCAGAAGCTCGTGAAAAAACCCCGGGAGTAAGAGCAGAGGAAAAACCCGAGGAAAGGTCGGTTGACGAATCCCTCCTCAAAATGAGAGAGATTGTTCAGAGGCAGGGAGAGCAGATCCTGAACCTTCAGGAGTATGTTGAGGAACTTAAGCAGGCACTGCTAGCAAAAGACAGAAAGATTTCAAAGCTTGAGTCAAGGTTGAAAGGCTTTAAAAATGAAGCTTACAGTGAAGTCAGGAAATCAAAAGAGATCCAGATCAGAGATAGCACTATAGAGGTCCTGAAAAAAGAGCTCAGTAATAAAAATAAGAGTATAAAAGAACTGAGGCGCAGGGGCGACAAACTGCGAAAAATCCAGAAAATGGAGATACGCGGTGAGGGCATTTCTGTAAAGGTTATTGCGGCTTTCACGAAAGAGTCCATTGCTGAAACTAAAGAAAAATATGGGCTCAAAGCTGGGGATGTCGTCTTCCTTGAAAAACCTAGCGGAGGTGGAGCTACAACTGCCCAGGTCCTTGTGGAAGCCGGAGTCAGGGCTGTAATTATCCCTGAGGATATCTCTCATGCAGCAGAGGAGACTTTCTTTAAAGGTGACGTGCCTGTCTTAAAGGACGTCCAGCTTGAGAGAGCTGAAGACTTTGCAATGGCAGAACCGGAAGCACTGAAAGCTGCAATTGATGCATGGGAAAAAGAAGCTGAAATAAGGCGCTATAAAGCTAAAGAGGCTGAGTTTGAGAGCCTTTTTGAAGAATACAGGAGTGAAAGGCGGAGAGGTCTTATATAAGGCTCCCCTAAATGCTTTTTTTTCTAAAAGCTTTTTAAATTTACTGCTATGGAAGTGTGGAGGGTTACAATACCCAGATTTTTAAGTCTGGGATGAAATGAACCCTCGGAGGTTTTTCTTAATACATCTTAAAAATCGAAAATCGCTACTTTTTTCAATATAATGTTTTTTGACAGCATAGCTACAGGCGCTTGCAGCCAGCTACGGTTAGGATGTGATAAGCATTGGAATTTCGTAGTTTTAGCCATGGCTATGGTCAGATCACCTCGCACATCGTATCCTAAGAAAGCGTGGATTTATTGGGTTTTTATGCAGGAGCTAAAGCAGCTATTGTGCTGTACTTAGAGACCAAAAAACAATATTATTCAATTTTCAGCAGGCTTCATTAAATGCCCACATTAATTTAATTTGTTTCAAAAATGGGTAGTGTCCTTAAATTATTGAACAGGAACTCTAAATGTTAATAGTTCCTTTAAAGTCCATATGTGATCAGTTATTCCTTCTGCCATAGCTGGAGTCCTTTGAAACCATTTTCTTTTTCCAGA
>JASGVX010000133.1 GCA_030054735.1 Methanobacteriota archaeon
AAATACTGAATCATTTTTTCATAAAAGTTTAGTATGAGATATTATTAATTGATCATATGTAAACCTAAAAGTTACGTACAAATACTATGTATTATTTCAAAATCGGCATCAACAAAAATTATGAAAATTAAATGTCGAGCTGCCGAATGTAGGTTAATAGAGCAATTACCAAAGTGAAAACTTGAAGTCATATTTCAACTAATCCTAAAGCAGCCATATTTTCTGAAATAGGAAAGCAAACCAAAAAGTTTGCACGCTTTTCTACCGTAGCCGGTGAGCGAGGAGCAGCTGATGCAGAGCGTGATATTCGTGGTTTTGCTTTGAAGTTTTACACTGAAGAAGGCAAATGGGACATAGTGGGGAACAATACTCCTGTATTCTTTTTTTGAGACCCATTAAAGTTTCCTGACCTCAACCATGCTGTTAAAGGTGAGTAGCCCAAGGGAATTTCACCCTTAGGCCCTCGCAGAACCGTACAGGAACCTCTCAGCTCATACGGCTCCCATTATCCAGCTCCAGGAAAGATCCCCATTTTCCAGTGAATGAACAGGTGAGGCTCACGTCTGGCAATTTTACCAGGAAAACCACTTGCTCGTTGTTTGCGTCCTGCAAGTTTCTTATATTTACGCTGAGCCCAACGAATCAAGGCGTTATTCATATTCTGGAATACACAGTAAAATTCGATTTGTAAAAGAGACCATAGTAATTGATCCAACCAATCAGTATAGGGTTAAACAGATGGGAAAGATCTTCCAGCGTTTTAGTTGTTTTTAGATGCAAACGCCAACCATGGATTTCTTGTTGCATAGACTTTTTAGCCGAGTTACTGACTGCTGGAGTAAAGTTGGTAAAGTACTTCCCATATTTGGTCTTTGACTTACGAGGTCTAAAGGTAAAACCCAGAAAGTCAAACTTAGTTTCAGGATATTTTCTAAATTTATATCTGGCTTTAATATCTCTCAACACTTATTTAAATGGCACCTCTCTTTTCTAGAACCCAGATAGAATTCTTGATATGGAAATTTATTTCAAAGCAGTTCCAAAGAGGCATAAAACCTTTAAAAATAGACATCAACCGACATCAGTCCTTAACATAAATAACTGTTAAGAGCGACATGTCAATTTAAGAATATCAGTTTAAGAATTTCACTTTGAGAATAATCGTTTTTGAAAATAAGGATTTAAGCTGTCCGGCACTAAAACTGAAAAAATCGTAGTCTGCCTGGACTGCTCCTTAAAAAAGCTTAAACCTCAAGCCCTTTCCGAGAAGGCGAGGTTTCCGCTGATTTTCTTTATCTTTACTTTTACCACGTCGCCTTTTGCGGCTCCTGGCACGAAGACCGTATACTTGTCTATTTTTGCTATCCCGTCGCCTTTGGACCCAACAGCATCTATCCGGAGCTCATAGGTTCCGCCCTCTTCGATAGCTTCCCTGACAACTACGTTGCTTACCTTTCTCTTTTTGACAGGTCTGTGTGCTCCGCAAGCAGAACATTTCAGGACAAGCACCCTATCCACCTTTATAAGCTGGGTATCCGGGCGGCCACATTCCGAACACATAACGTATTCGTCAACATATGCCTGAATGTTATCTGTAATCTGAGCTCTTGTAAACCTACCCTGGAAGACTGCACGTGTGCCTTCTATCTTCCCTGCAGTTCCCAGTTCCCTGGTGAGATATTTCATCAGGTGGTCAGGGTCCCGGTTAAGAGTGTCTGCAATATTTCCGAAGTTATCCAGAATTGTGGTTTTACCTTCGGAAAAGAGTTTGGGTTCAGGGATTACGAATCGAGCATCAGTAGTTTCTGTGTCCGGCATTTTTGCCATTGCACGGTTCAAAAGCTCTTCGTAATCATACATTCTTTAGACTCCCCTGATTTTTACGCTTTCTATCCGTGTTACTGTACCAGTTCTGCGCCTTCATCGATAACGATTCTGAAGGGGGTGGGCAGTTTCTGTCCTGCATGCCAGAGAGCTTTCTTTGCAATCTGGAAGTTCTGCTTCTCAACGGATACTGTAAAGATCTTCTGCATTGCGTTTACCCTTGCAGCGGTACCGACATTCTTTCCAAAAGCCCTGCGCATTCCACTGGATACACGGTCCGCACCAGCGCCTGTTGCCTGCTTGTTTTCCCTGAGTACTTCATGGGGATAAACACGGAGCTTCATGTAAAAGCCCATCCTCCCTGTTCCGTTAACAAGGTGCCTGTTTGCCGTAATACGGGCCGCTTCAAGCGCAGTGTGCCTGATCTGGCATTTCTCTTCTGCCAGCAGGGAAATTTTCACAGGGAAAGTTGTGTTTGCTTTGTCTCCCATATCATAGTGAATAACCTGGCTTCCGGGAACACCACCCATATATTTTCTTCTGGTAAATGAGTGCTGCCTCACGTTTCTGTACATACTTCCTGGCTTTCGTACCATTAGTTTAATTCTCCTGAAAAGTGATAATTTTGATAAATTTTAAGTGGAAGCTTTTTCCACTTATAACCCATATATAAGCGTTTGCTTCAAGTTTGTAAAAAACTGTTTAGCAAATCGTTGAGCATGGAGATACGTGCATATAAAGATACCTGCCTGTATTTACATTTATCTGTAAATACAGTAGTTCCGATTTGCCGTAGTTCCAAACGACTATTCCTAATCATTTCTGATTTTTTCCCAATATTTTACAAAAAACGCGTTTTTGATGTCCATTTATACTTGAATTTTTGCTAATTTGTTTTCAAAGTTTCAGTATTGTCAAGTCCTGAAATATAATAATATATAGTCTCTACTAATCGATTTTAGGATTTTTTTGATTATATTTAAGCTTCTTTCGATAAGTCACATTAAAAATCAGAACATTTTTCCTGATGTCGTTTTATGCTATCCCCTAGCTAGAAATGAGATTGAAACTTGGTTAACATATAGTTCAACTATTACCAAATATATTAATACTTATTCATTTTTTCATAAAAGTTTTGTATGAGATATTTTTAATTGATCATATGTAAACCTAAAAGTTACGTACAAATAATATGTATTATTTCAAAATCAGCATCAACAAAAATTATGAAAAATTAAATGTCGATCTGCCGAAAGAAGGTGACATGGAAAACACTCCCAGCACAAAGAGTTGTTCGAAAAAAATATCTTTCTTCCTTGAAAAAGAAGTAGCTACAAATGTAGCTGTTTTTGGCTTTTAAGCCTGAGGGGAAGAAAAGCCGGAAAACGATATCGATATTCTAATGGAGTATTTGGAATCAAGTTTTTTGATGAAATTCTTTGCAGGGGTGTCCAAAAAAATCTCAAACATATTAGAGTCCCAGTTCTTTCTTTAAATCTGAAAGGGATGTCAGTTTTTCTTTTTTCTGGTGCTCATAACTTTTATCTACAAGTTTTCTTTCCCTGTCGCTGAGTATACAATCTATGTCTACCATATGCTCTCTTATATCGGTCAGTTGTTTTTTTATCAAATCGAGTTCCCTGATAACTCTTTCCTCAAAACCAGCCTCTACCATAATAAATGGTTAATATGAATCCTATTTATAGGTATGCTTTCTTAGATTTACTTTTTTCTTCAAAGCTTCTGAATGGGTTTCTTCAAGTTTAAATTGGATGACGGATTTTTTAATATGAATTGGGAATGAATCTGATCCTTTGCTAAAATTGTTAATAATACTTTAAATGTAAAAAAATTGCTTAAAATTGCTTATTTCGTCACAAAATTATATTTAGTGCCTTTAAAATTGAACAATAAAATGCCGCTGAATACGGAATCCCGTATAAATGACCTAATTAATGATGTATATGCTTTAAAAATTAACTTTAGTTTTGAGACAGTCTGAATGACTAATTTTTCCACCTATCTTATAACCTCTGATCGAGGGAGACAAACTCCTCCCACAAAGTACCAAATGAATTTTTTACTCATGTGATTAATTCAGAGGATAACAAGTATCCTCTTCAAATTCAATGGAGAATTTTCCAACATGAAAAATATGAAACAATTTTATCATACAGTTATAAAGTTGAATGTGCCTTTTGAGCATCTTTTTCTGACCTAACTTTTAACTTTTCACCAAATATGTGAATTTACTTTTTACCCATACAATTTGAAGAGAATACGATAACAACAAGAAAATGATTTATAATACGATTATTCCTCCGCATACTCACAATTGACTCTTCCTTGTTTCATTGATATCTCTCCATTTTCATTTTCATATTTCTCGATTGCTTTCTCAAGTTCAAAAAATAACTTTTTTGCAGCTTCTGGAGTTAGCATTGCCACACCGTCGCTATAAAATGCGATTCCTTCTTTAGTCTCAACCTTTTCATTAAAAAACTCAATTCTGAAATCTACATCTGTTGGGGAAACCCTAAGATTCGTTGCGTATAGTTTGGTAAATAGAGGAGTTCTATATACAGATATTTTATTTTTTATCCTCGTTTCTTCTTTGACTACTTCTTCTTTTTCCTGTTCTATTGTCATAACTTTCCCTCAAATAATCAACCCTCAAGCTGAAACGTATTCCGTCCCTGCATTACTCCACATTTGCTTAATGGGTAATGGGCACTCATCCTCTCCATTTTCTCTATTAAGTCTTCCATAATATTGGTTGGAGTAGTCTTGCAATTCATTAAATTCTATATAACGTGTGTCTCCACAATAGCAATCGCATTTTTCTTCAGGTGATGCTTGGTATTTGTCTGAGATTTCGGAGAGTATTTCTTCCTCGCCTACTTCGTATTCTGCTATTCTGAAACTGTGGTCATAGATTGTGGCAATTATTTTGTTTACCAGACTATTTTCTTTTAGTCCATACTTTTTTGTGTTTCCCTTAAACTCTTTTATTTCTATAATGTTGTTGTATATCAACACTGGAATTTTTTGATTTACAACAGTACGGGATATTCCAAGGCACTCACTAATTTCTGTCTGGTTGTAGGCCATGTCCATATTTTCGGCCAAGAAATCTATAATTTTTATTTCAGATGTGGATCCCAGAAAGTCTGCAAGTGACATCCACCCTTCCTCCAATTTCAGTTAGTATTTTATATGATTCTTCCATATTTATTGAAAGATTTTAAATAATAATTTACTATCTGGTTTATATTTAATAAATTTATAATATTACTGTTAATTATTTAATGTGAATTAGAGTCTTCTTACAAGTAAATCAATTAATGAATCATTAATATTTAT
Source organism: Methanobacteriota archaeon (assembly GCA_030054735.1). Lineage (GTDB taxonomy): Archaea > Halobacteriota > Methanosarcinia > Methanosarcinales > Methanosarcinaceae > Methanosarcina. The sequence goes on from JASGVX010000133.1 coordinate 5,188, forward strand.
ACTTGTTGTCTTGCTGTTCAATTGAATGAACAGTTCTCAATGGGGTCCGTTTTATGGAGGAATTCTCTGAATATGAGTTGTTTATATTGAACAAAATCGCAATCAAAAATAGATGGTGCGATAAGCATATTTCCAGAGAAGACTTGTTGCAGGGAAGAAAAAGAAGTGATTTGGGATTTTATGGGATAGCTATAGACAATCTAGTTAAGAAAGGGATTCTAAAGGTATACAAGGCTCAGGGTAGAGATGATTATTGTCTTCTTAAGGCTCACAGGGAACTTATTATTTCAGTACTGAGGGAAAACGCAGACAAATATAGTTTTATAAGTCTTTTGCATATGGAAAGGATCCGATAAATTATATTCCTCTCACCTTTTGTTCTTATTTTTTTATTTTTTCTATCTTTTTTAGGTTACTCCAAATCAGTGCTAAATCTAAGGATATTGGATGCTTATTTTGGGTAATAGATATACGTTTAGAATCTCCATAGTAAAGGTACACTCTAAAAACAGATTTTTTAGAAAAATAACCCATAACAATTTTTATAATCGATAATAAATTGATATAAAACCTTTATTTGTTCCTAATTTCATTTATTTATAACTAAGGCGTCTGGTGGTTTTTTCATCTATTTAAAATATAATGATAAAAGCGAGGAAAAACAATCGTTAATTCTCTGCTATTTTTTTTTAGAAATAAATTTTCTTCAGGCGGTGTAATATTAAAATTTCCAACCGAAGGATTTGAGGGGAGGAAATCTAATAAAAAAAATATTCAATACAGGCTGATCTCTGATCTAAAGGTCTCCACGTACACGCTTTCTCAAAAAGATTTCTCATATTTTTTGAAGTACAGAACCCATAATGAAAATCTTATAATACATCCTGTCTAAATTTATATTGTCACAAATGACCTCTTAGGGGCGTATATATGAAAAAATACATCTACCTTGCATTGTGTATTCTGGTATTTGTACTGATTTTCAGGGGGTTTGTCGGATCACAAAACGATGAAAATGCTTCTCAGGCTCAATCAAATTCATCATTAAATCCCTTTGAGTCAGTCTACCAGGATATTGCATGGGCAGCTAACGTCCAGAAAAATTTGAGAATACTTAAAGCTGATCTGGACGGTCTATCAAATGCTGCAAACAATTCTGATTATCCCGCTCTCGCTATGTATGCACAACAAACAGTAAATGATACTCAGAACGCCATTCAGGAAAATGATCAATATACAGTATCTCCCAAACTTCAAAATGCTCAGAATGAATGGAAGGCGGCTCTTCAGAACTATAACTCTGCATGTCAGATTTTGCTGCAGGGAGCAAATGAAGCAAAAAATGGTACGGGAGTAGCTGAATATTTTCAAAAATCAAGAACATTTAGCGATTCTGCTACAGATCATCTTAAGAGAGCGTCCGAATTAGCAGGAATAAAATAATCTTCATTTAATTTCCCACAGGTTTCATAAATCTAGATCGAATTGAACTACCCTCTATTTTGCGTTATTAATCGAAGGCTCGCAGTTTTTTTTCATTCCCTATGATAAATAATCTTCAAAACAGCAGACAATTGAATAATTCCCCAATCAAAAAATTTGAATGAAGAGGCAGATAAATATAATTTTAAAATTATATCTATTCTGGTTCTGTTAATTTTCAGCTGACTTTTGTCATTAGTTCTGTCGGTAATAACTTAAAATGCTCATAGAACAAATTTTATTCTTGTAAATATAGAATGCAAGAACTTGAATATAGCGTTCTGATCTAAACCGCTATCAGTAATTCATTTTCCAGGTTCTATAGTTCTCCAGGTCGTCGTTAATAAGGCTAAACGCAAAAGCAAGTACAGCGACATCATCTGCAAATCCAATTAAAGGAAATATATCCGGTAAGATGTCAACTGGACTTATGAGATATAGGAGAGCTAATGTTAACACTAATGCTGTTTTCTTCGGAACAGGGTATTTCCCATTAAAGGAATCTGCTAACATTGAAAACAATAATTTCAAATTAACCCAAACTTTCCTGAGGTCTCCTTGATGGTTATGCTGCCCCACTTCCGGTTCTTCAGGAAAAGCCGTGCTGGTATCAGAAGCTTGATCTGGATTGTCTTTAATTTGGTCAAGATTTGATCCAACTTTTTTCCTTCTGAAATTATTAATTCTCTCCATAATAATCCTCCAGGTATTGGATTGTATATAGGGCCTCTTAAACTAATGCCAAATTCAGTAGTTCGCTAAAATTTTTCCTCCACCTTTAGTCTAGCTCCATTATCTCAGACACCATACTGCTGTCCTGACCCTCAACTTTCTTCTTAGCCATTCCCCAATTAGAAGTATAAACATTT
>JASGVX010000134.1 GCA_030054735.1 Methanobacteriota archaeon
AAATGTTTATACTTCTAATTGGGGAATGGCTAAGAAGAAAGTTGAGGGTCAGGACAGCAGTATGGTGTCTGAGATAATGGAGCTAGACTAAAGGTGGAGGAAAAATTTTAGCGAACTACTGAATTTGAATTAATTGAAATAGCTTGCGAAATGAATTTATATTATTATTTCAGATGTGCCTCACGTGATACTTCAATATAAATATCTTAATGAGATTTTTTCTGTCAATAAAACGGGACAGGTTATTGGCCAACAGCCCCATTAGCAGAGTTCCAATATCAGCTGAGATATAGGTGGCAAGCATAGTGTCTCCTATAAATCATTCTCGTAATGTTCAAAATAATGGAGTTCGCAAAATTATGTATCTCATTGTTGCGAAAGCTGTCAAATAGTTATCTTAGAGAGACCGTCAAGCTAGTAGAATTTTTAACCAATTTTTCTAAAATTTTATTTGATGCCGTCCAGAATATCCATGTGACCCAAAATTATATGGTCATCTCTTGTCTCACTGCCTCTCACGTCTCTTTTCCCCTTTAAATCATGATAATTTCTGTATTAATATAATTGCCAAATTATCTTATAAATAGTTAGTTTAATCATATAAAATTCAAGTGGTAGTTTATTTGTTATACGTATCTGTCAATATTATGTTGGATTAATAATATTTAAAAGTCAAGCATTGTTAGTTTCATGAGCTACAATATATTTTCTGGAAGTTTTGGATCAATTTTCAAGCGCAGTCGAACAACCGACACCAAGTCTGAAGAGAAAAATGCTACTGTAGAACTGCTTAAAAGTTCTGTATTAGTTGCATTCTCTGGTGCACTACGAATACATCTTGCATTTCTATTGCTCCATATTCAATCTAGTATAATAACCTGTGTTGCAGGTGGCTTAATTATTTATACAGTTTATACCCTTGACAGAGCTCTGGAATCCGAAGAAGACTCCGTAAACCGGATGGAACTAAATGGCTCGAATAAAAAAATAGGACTCGTGGTTTCACTACTGGCTTTTATAACAGGAGCTTATATCCTGGCAAAAGAGGGAATGCTTGTAATTGCGTTCGTACCCTTTGTAATAGGCTATCTGTACAGTAAAGGCATTAAAATCGGCAAGTTCGCTTTAAAACTCAAGGGAGGACTTGGAATTAAAAATATTGTTGTGGGGCTTACATGGGGTATTTGCATTGCAGGGGTTGCAGGCAGTGGGTGTGAAAACCTTATTCCTGTAGTTATGGTTTTCATTTTCTTTGGAGTCAAGCTCTTTATTAACTCTACAATTTATGATTTCAAAGATATTAAGGGGGATACTCTTGCAGGTATCAGGACCCTTCCCGTAGGACTGGGAGTAAGGAAAACCCGTAATCTTCTTACTGCCATGCACCTTTTCTCCCATCTGATAGTCGGGATCGCCATCATTCACGGAGCCCTTGCTTTCGAACCCCTTATAATTCTCTACAGTTTTGCTTGCGGACTGATATGCATTCAAAAATTTACAAATTCCGAGGGTGAAGAATTTCCTTCACAAAAACTGGGAAGAACTGTTCTTATTGACGGAGAATCAACATCCATCATTGGATTAAGAATGGTTGCAGGCACTCTAATCGCATAAAGGCTAAACTGCCTGAAAATTCCCTTATGAAAAGTCCCTTCCAGATTCTAGACCTGGAGTCTGAAGTTTATATTGTAAACATTTACAAAATAGGTATGGAAAATCTGTTATAGAACCCGCTCAAATGAGCTTCAAATAGTTTGACTGAAGACAAGAGAATCTTCAGCCATATTCACATTTGTTTTTCGCTTTTTCTTTTAAGTTTCTCAGACTTACTGGTAGCTCCCGCAAATAAATTCGCAGGCACCTATGATATGTCAACCAGTGCTATACTGCCCTGGAGCAACTATTTATTCGTGTCTTGATCCTACCATTCCATGTTTTACCTGTAGAACTTCTCTACAGAACCTATATTCAGAGTTCAATAGCAAAGTCAAGTGGCTTCTGAAGCATTTGCAGCTGCCAGAACAAAACTTGAGAATATAGGTTGGGAAGTAAAAAAACGTTATCAAAAAACATATTATCTGAGAGTTGATGGATTCATCCCATGTCTAAATACACGGGAATTCTCCTTCGCTCTCCTAAATCCCAGAAAATTTTTAACCTTGATTATAATTATAAATTCTTAATCTCGACTGCGTTTTCTTTGTAATATTTAAAAAGATCTTCTCCCCATTTTATTGATGAAGCATCAAAGCCCACAAGATCACTTCTGGGGTCAAACGTTCCGTTTTTGAAAAATAGAGAGAGTGATAAGAACCTGTCAGTTACAACAAAAGATATCTTTGCAGTATCGTACAAATGGAAGCTTGTATGTTTTAACTTAATAAATTCTTCAATTTCAGCGCTATGTTCACTTTTTAATTTGAAAAATACATTTGGTGTAACAATTATAGAAATAGGGATGTTTTTGTAAGCCATATCACGAAACAACGACGGATAACTGGGAAGGAAAATGGATGCAAAACCCATAAAACGGTTAGAGTCCGGAACATTTTCCATAAATGTTTTATGAGAATCGTAAATGTATTCATGTTCGTCTCTTATAACCCTGCACTCTTTTAATTCCTGAATTCTGTTTAACAATGTTTCTGGAATTGCTGTAATGTCATGGTCTCTCCAGAAGTCTTCGTTTGCTTCTATGGCTGTCAGAGTATCAAGGAAGGGTTTGAAATGTGTGGCTGAAACTTTTCCCAGGGGAGTTAATTGATACAATCCTTCCTGCCTGGTAATCATATTCGAACTTTCCATTTCTTTAAGACGAGGTAGTATCTCAGGCGACCTTACATTGAAGTAGTCCCTGATTTCTGAAAGGGTTTTGGGACTCTTCTGAAGCAAAAATAAGATGTCTTTCCGTTTTTCAGAAAAGGTTAAGAGGCTTAAAAGTCCATATGATTTCACATAAATCCACCCATAATTTTTATTTTATTTCTGGAGTAATATTGGAAGTTTCTATTTTTATGACCTCTCCAACTTTTATTTGCAGGGGAAGTATTCGTTTTTTTAATTTTTTTCATCTTTTATATTGAATTGATGTTGCAGTTATATCAAGGTGCTATAATATTGCTAGAATGATATACGAATTCAATATATATTATCTTTTTCAAGAGTATATCTTATCTTTAATAATTAATTACAACATTTATTCATTATATGTATCAGTCTCTCGAAAATGAAAACTTGATGTGAGAATAATGTCCATTGACTTCCAAAAAATATATTATCTTACTAAGATAAAAATTATTCTATTAATATACAGTTTAAAGCTGTTTATTCGAAATGCAAATTGGACATCATATGTAAAAATTTAATACTTTAAATTAGACTTTTGACAAATCTTTTATATATACATATCGATCTTGTATGAAGCGAAAACCTGCCCTAACGTATAAAATATTTATAAAAGTTGGCCGTCACTTTAGTTGCATATTCACTCAATAAAATATTTGTAAAAACCGGAAGCTAGTTCCCCTAATTTTATAGAATGAAGCGTAAAACACACGAAATTTTTATTCCGTGGGTTATTTACGCCGAATTTCCACTATTTTTGCTATCTGAAAACTTAGAAATAGTTGAAATATAACTTCAAGTTTTCACTTTAATAACGGCTCTATAATTGCACTTCACAATATCATTAATGACAATATGGTGTATAAAAGTTTTCGAAATTAAATTTTCACCATTTCTTAATTATGTTTTCTGTTAAATTGATTATTGATTTTCTTACTGTGAATACCAGGCTTTTCTATTTTTTCAATGAAGGAAGTGCCGCATACCTGTGAAGACCATGGATACTCCAAGTCTGTTTGCAGTAGCAATGACCTCATTATCTCTGATAGAGCCGCCTGGGGACACAATAAAGCGTATGTTATTTTCTGCTGCATGGATCACACTGTCATCAAAGGGGAAGAAAGCGTCTGAAGCCATTACAGATTCTGACATAATCTTGTTACAGTATTCTTCAAAAGGTGCAGCAGGATGCTCACGTTCATAGATTACCCTTAGATTTTCAACTGCCTTTGTGGCTGCAAGTTTGCGGATCGAATCTACCCTGTTAGGCTGCCCTGCTCCCATGCCCAGTAGCATGAAATACCCGGGTTCGTATTCATGAGCAATGATCACGGAATTGGATTTTGTGGCTTTACAGGCTTTAAGGCAAAACTCTGAGAGAACACGCTTATTTTCAGGATAGGGTATTTCAGTGACAGAGTCCCATTTTTCGTAAATCCCTATATCACGGCTCTGTTTAAGCATGCCTCCTATTACATATTTGTAGGTGTATTCAGTTCCAAAAGCCTCTCTGAGTTCAGGAAGCTTCAGGAGCCTCAGGTTTTCACTTTTATTTTTCAGGTATTCCAGGGCATCTGGCTTGAAGTCAGGGGCAAGGATAATTTCTACGAATTTCCCGTTCAAAAAAGTTGCAGCTTTGAGGTCAAAAGTCTCGTTTGTACAGATAATGCTTCCATAAGCTGAAATCGGGTCTCCGTCCCAGGCAGCCTGCAGGGCCTGCAGGAGCGTTTCTCCAGTAGCAAGTCCGCATGGATTATTGTGTTTTACAATTGCCACAGCAGGGGAAGCGTTTCCAAGTTCTTTCACTGTCTGGAGTGCATTGTCTGCGTCCACATAGTTATTATAGGAAAGTTCTTTTCCATGGAGCTGGGTAACTTTTGCCAGGCTCGGACCTTTTATTGCAGGGTCTTTATAGACATAGGCTTTCTGGTGCCAGTTTTCTCCATAGCGAAGTTTTACACCATCAGTAAATTTCAGGCGGAGTACTTCTTGCCCGAGAAGGCTTCTGCTCAAATAATTATCAATAGCTGCATCATAGTCCGCTGTGTGCCTGAAAGCTTTAACCGCAAGTTGAGCCCGGGTTTTCTCGGAGATTACCCCGCTTGAGCGCAGTTCCTTAAGGACATAGCCGTAGTCAGAGGGGTCAGACAATACCGTTACCGAGCGATAGTTCTTGGCTGCGGAGCGGAGAAGGGTTGGGCCTCCGATGTCTATGTTTTCAATAGCTTCTTCAAGCTCCACATTTGCTTTGGAAACCGTTACTTCGAAGGGGTAGAGATTTACGGCTATCAGATCGATAAGGGAGATGTCTTCTTTTACAGCTTCCTCCATCTGTTCTTTGCTGTCCCGGAGGCATAAAAGCCCACCATGAATTTTTGGGTGGAGGGTTTTGACTCTTCCTCCCATCATCTCCGGATAGCCTGTGACTTCCGAAACATCAGTAAGCTCGATGCCTGCATCACGAAGGATTTTTGCAGTCCCTCCAGTTGAGATAATCTTCACGCCAAGTGCTTCAAGCCCGCGTGCAAATTCTACGATTCCTGTCTTATCTGAGACGCTGAGCAGTGCCCTTTTTACCAAAAAATCACCAATATACTTGGTTTGAAAATTATTAGCTATAAAACTTATGGTTGTATACATTATTTTGTTGGAAAGAGGTTTCTTAGCTGAAAAAATCAGAGTTTTACCCCTTAAATTCAATATTTATGGCAATCTTCTGATATAAATATTCAAATATTTAGTTTTTTAACCTGCTGATATTTTTATATGGCATTTTTCCGCAATTTTCCTCTTTTTCGCCTTTCAGAAATAATGTTCAGGTTGAATACTTATACTCTGGAAGTAAACTATCTCTGTCCTTAGTTCTGTTAGGAGCAGTGAAGCAAAAGATAATGATAAATGCAGAGTAAGATTTCCGTGACTGCAGTAAATGGAACACCACCAGACCCTTTGGACAGGATATGGGAAGTGGACATCATACAGGAGTTATTCTGATGCCTGAAAAAATACCTGAGAAATTGACTTCCAATGAGCCTCTGCAGGAGTATGATATTCCTGATAACAGGCATAACTTTAACCGTCTCTGGGCTCTTTTAAAAGAGGAATACCCTGATGCAAAACCATCTCTTAATTGCAGCAACCCTCTGGAACTTCTTGTGGCAACCGTCCTTTCTGCCCAGGCAACGGATGTCCAGATTAATAAGGTAACTGAAAAACTTTTTAAAAAGTACAGGAATGCCTGGGATTACGCAAACGCAGACCTCAGGGAATTCGAGTCAGATATTTATTCAAGTGGATTTTACAAAAGCAAAGCAAAAAATATCAAAGCTGCTGCGCAAATGATTGTCGAGCGCTATGGCGGGGAAGTCCCGCAGACAATAGAAGAACTGGTGACCCTGCCAGGAGTAGGAAGAAAAACCGCCAATATCGTGCTTGCCAGGGCTTTTGGAATAGTAGAGGGAATTGCCGTCGATACTCATGTAAAAAGACTTTCTGGGAGGCTTGGGCTTACAAGGCATTCAGACCCGTTAAAAATCGAAAAAGACCTTATATCCCTTGCCCTAAAAGAAGACCTTGATTCGATTTCCATGACCCTTATTTATCACGGGAGAACAGTTTGCCAGGCAAGAAAACCCAGATGTAAGGTTTGTGTTGTAAAAGAGCTGTGTCCTTCAAGCGGTCTTTTTCTTCGCAAGTAAAGATCACTGAAAACATATGAACTATGATAAATTTAGGGTAGCCGTCTCTCAAGTTCTCCGGGAGAGAATCGGCTTCAAAAAGAAAAAAAGGTTTTTTGCTCAGGCTCTATTATTATAATACTTTCCCAACTACGAAACTAATCACCAGTACTGCAATAGTCCCTATGACAATTGCAATGATTTCTCCACTCTTGCCCATGCCTTCAATTGCATAGTCCGGCAATGGAGATCCAACTACTGGCTCCATTTCTTCAAGTTCGGACAGTTTTGATTCTTCAATTACTCCACCTGCTGCACTTTCCAGTCCGTCGGGGTCGGAAGATGCAAGGAAGGGAGCAACAACCGAAAGTAAAAGCGCAATTGCTATTCCTGCGTAAAAGAATTTCATGTTTGATTTTTCGCTCATGCACGAGCCCCCTTCTTAGATTTTCCCGGCTTGATAGTGGAATTATTCTCCAGAAGATCGGGACGGGATTTTGCAATCGCTGCGATTACAATTGCAGTGATCAGCCCTTCACCGATAAAACCAATTATCAGGTGATAGAGGCCCATTGCCATCAGGCCTGGGACTAAGGGGAATGTGCCAGCAATCCACATCTGGACCGAACAGGCAATTGCCGAGATAAAGAGTCCGAGCCATGCCCCCACAAGGGCTGCAATGCTTATGCTTGTGTTCTTGCGAAGGGCAACATAGGTATAATATCCAACAAACCCTGATATAACACCCATATTCAGGATATTTGCCCCAAGGGTCGTAATCCCTCCGTCAGCAAATACAAAGCCCTGCACAAGAAGCACTAGAGTGAGTACGAGGACTCCAGCCCAGGGGCTCCCAAAGACTATTGCAACAAGGGTTGCTCCTACCATGTGCCCGCTTGTTCCCATTCCAATAGGAATATTCATGGCCTGAATTGCAAAGATCCCCGCTGAGAGGGCTGCAAGAACCGGTATTTTCATTTCGTCAAGCTCGTTCTTTGCCCATTTCATTGACATGAATATAAACGGAATTGCAATTACCCAGTAGGCAATTGCCTGGTTTAACGGAATAAATGAATCAGGTATATGCATTTTTGTTTTCCTCTTTTACACCTTATTTTTAATTTTTACCTGTTTTCGCTGTAAACACTCTGGTTCCCACGTTTTTCATATTTTCCATCATATAATGTAAAAACACTCAAAAAATCAGAATTTGATGAGTGCTATCTTGTGAGTATATGACAATTAAAAAAATATTATAACTGTTCCCGAATGCGTATTATTAAAGGAATTTCGGAAGATTTTCTATATTATTCCTTAATTATTCAGTATTACATATATAGATTTTGGTATTATTTTTTTTGATAATTTTTTTATGAAACCTTCTTCCGTATCTATATTTTTATTTTTTGTCAAATTAAGTATCCTAAAATATTCCATAACGTCGAATTGATCTACCTCCCGGAAAAGTATGTTTTAATCCATATTAGCTCAATTTTTACTGTTTTTTTGATTCTTAATTGATTGTTTTTATATGCACTTTAATAATATGTGCTCCTCAGATTTTAACTTTTAGTAATATTTATTATGAAAAAAATGTATATTTATATCTTGTCAGATTCTCGTATTTTATCATATTTTCAGTATTTTATGGGGAATTTATGGATTACAATGAAGTTATTGCCGATTACTGGAATCTCAGGTCTTCTACCTGCAAAAACGGAGTGAATGGCTTTAATGAAGAAGAGCGAAAGGTCTGGAAACAAATATTAGAAAATTCCCTGGCTTCCGGCAAGAGTTTAAAAGTACTGGAGGTCGGTACAGGTGCTGACTTTCTTGCCCTCAATTTTGCCATAGGTGGTAACTGGTTTGACCCTCGCCCGGAGAGGTATATCAAATGAATGTTATACGAGATGGCAGAAAGATTTGCGGGAAAAAACATTACAACCGGATTTTCAAGAAATCTTAATGATCCAATACGGAATTCTCTTCCTCTCTATGAGAAAACAACCTCTCTATGAGAAAATAACCTCTCTATGAGAAAATAACCTCTCTATGAGAAAATAACCTCTCTATGAGAAAATAACCTCTCTATGAGAAAATAACCTCTCTATGAGAAAATAACCTCTCTA
>JASGVX010000135.1 GCA_030054735.1 Methanobacteriota archaeon
AAATGTTTATACTTCTAATTGGGGAATGGCTAAGAAGAAAGTTGAGGGTCAGGACAGCAGTATGGTGTCTGAGATAATGGAGCTAGACTAAAGGTGGAGGAAAAATTTTAGCGAACTACTGAATATAATTATTTTTACATTTTTTTCCTAAGATTTTGTTTAATACTGGAGTCCTTATCCTGTGCTCTTGCCCCGAAAAAGTGCTTTTTAACCTGTGATTTCTCAGGAATAATTTCATTTTGGAATTGGACAGTAAGTTCCGAACTAAGGGACTTATTTAAAAAAAAGGTACAAATCTTAATAAAAAAATAATTATAGTTATACGAAAATAAGCCAGTATTTTCCGATTCTACATCATACATTTATTACTATTGTACTATTCCTTACTTTTAATATATTTGTTATTTTCTTTCTTAAACTGGCTTTAAGTTACTTAGTTCTGACAGACTGGACCGCATGTGTTTTATATCAGGACCTAATTTTGTAATTTATTTTACTATGTCTTACATAAGATCTGTAAACTCATATTTAATTCTAAACTGATCTTTTAATTGTCTCCTGATTATTAGTTCAAAAATGTTATTTTCATAACCCCGTTCTTCTTTTGTTAAGGCAGACTTTATTTTTTTCTGTATAATTATATTCTAAAGTTTCTATTTAATTATTTTTCACTGTTATATTTAATCTTTTGGATTTTTACCATATATTTTATTATTTATATTTTTTAATTTCTTAAGAATACCCTATAACTCGAATATATCATGATTAATCATCATAAATATTCTTATCATCTTTGATAAAACCGAAGCTGTTATATAGTTCTTTCGCGAAGGATTCTGTTAACTACCTCCATTGGAGTAGGGATTTTTAATTATTAATTTATATATTAAATTTTGAAAGACGGAGATTCACATGGCTAAAAATGAAATCTTATCCGAAATAAAAAAAGCAGAAGAGAGTGCTAAATCAATGGTTGAAGAAGCCGTTGATTCCAAAAACAAGCACATCTCCGATGCCAGGGCCGAGTCCAGGGAGATCCTGAAACAGGCCGAAATTGATGCACATAAAGCTGCACAAGACTCTTTTAAAGTAGGTGAAGAAAAGATCCTGGAGGAAAGAGATAAGATCATCAACGATGGTGAAAAAAACGCATTAGCCATGTCCCAAAAAGCTCAAGCTAACATCGACAAATCCGTCAATTACCTTTTACAGGAGTTTGAGAGGGCGGTCCTTAATGAGTAGACCTAAAAGGATGACAAGGGCCGTTATTGTCGGGCATAAAAGCATTTTAAAAGAAACCATCGATGCACTACATGATGTTAATCTCTTTCACATAGAAGATTTTGTCGAAGACGAGTCTGGTTTTAAGATCAGCAAGCCATTTAAAAACGCAGAAGAAGTCTCAAAAAAGCTTGTGAAAATCCGTTCTATCGCCAATTATTTGGGGATTGAAAGCAAAAAACCGGTAGTTCAGAAAACTGACTCTGTTCTGCGCGAACTTGACACGAAGTTGAATGAACTGGACAGGGCAATTTCAGCTAAAACGGAAGCAATTTCCCAGCTTGAAATTGAACTAAAAGATATGGAAGCCCAGAAAAGGGAAATCATGCCTTATCTGTCCATTAACCTTGACTTCGAGTATTACCGTGGCTACGAAAGCCTCAGGGTTTTCGCGGGCACTGTAAAAAGTAGCCTGGAAGAAAGTCAGATTTCGAGCATCACCAGAGCTTACGAACTGTACTATGACCCTCAATCAAAGGCAGTTGTACTGTTTGTAGCTAAAAATGATGCCGACAAAGTTTATGAAGTACTTCAGGGTCTTGGATTCAAAGAACTTAGAGTTCCTGAAAGAGGTGGTGTCCCAAGCGAGCTGTTAAGGTTCATTGAACAGAAAGAAGCCGAAGTCACCAGAAAGATCGAATCCTTAAAAGGCGAGATCGAGTCCTTGAAAGCCAAGTACGCCGATTTCATCCTTGCAAGCGATGAGGTCCTTAGTATCGAGAGTCAGAAAGCAGAACTGCCTCTTAGAATAGCTACATCTGAAAATGCGTTTATAATCGACGGCTGGACTCCAAGCGAAGATTACGACAAAGTTGTCAGTGTAGTTAACAGTGCCACTAATGGCAAGGCATACATTACCAGCCTCGAAATCCGTCATGAGGATGAGGATAGTGTCCCTGTCGAATATAACAATTCTAAAATTGTGGCACCTATGCAGGAAGTTATGGACCTATATTCCAGGCCCAAATATACTGAAATTGATCCATCATCAGCAATCTTAATAACCATGCCGCTGATCTATGGACTGATTCTCGGAGACATCGGATATGCAATGATATTGGGAGGGCTTGCACTGACTATCAAAAAACTGGTAAAGTCAGATTCGGTGCAGTCTCTCATGAATATTCTGATCTATTGTGAGATATCAGCAATTTTCTTTGGAATTCTTTATGGTGAATTCCTTGGATTCCCACTTGCAAGTTCACATACCGAACATGGAGTAGTTCCAGGCCTGATTCCGGGTTGGGAAACTATTAATCTCTTTGGAGGTATTGGAGGAGAAGTATTTACTTTTCCAATTCATAGGTCTCACATGATAATGACTATGATTGGACTAAGCATGATTGTCGGACTGTTTCACTTAAATCTTGGGTACCTGCTCGGTTTTTCAAATGTCGCCAGGAACCACGGGATGAAACACGCTATTCTTGAAAAAGGCAGTTGGATGATTATTCAGCTTGGTGTAATCCTTGCAGCAGCTGGTTATCTTGGTATTGGCGGTTCAGCATTGATGTATGTCGGTGCTATTGTTCTTGTTCTGGGTATTGTGATGCTCGCTATTGGCGAGGGTATCGCTGGTGTGGTCGAATTGCCATCTCTTATGGGTAACGTTCTTTCGTATGCCCGTATTATCGCAGTCGGTCTATCTTCGATTTATATCGCAGGTACAGTCAATGACATCGCCTTCGGGATGATCTGGGCTGATCATTCTCAAATTGGTTTTGCAGCAATAGCTGCAATATGTGTATTTATGCTCGGACACGGTTTGAACTCTGTTCTGAGTATTATCGCTCCCGGACTGCACGCACTCAGATTGCAGTATGTAGAATTCTTTGGAAAATTCTATCAAGGCGGGGGCAGAAAATTCAACCCATTCGGATATATAAGAAAATATACGGAGGAATAAAAACATGGTAGAAGGTCTCTTTTTAGACGCAGCAGGAATGAAAGCACTTGGTGCAGCAATCGCAATCTCAGTAACTGGGTATGCATCTGCAATAGCTGAGAAAGACATCGGTACAGCAACAATCGGCGCAATGGCAGAAAACGAAGGGTTATTCGGTAAGGGTCTTATTCTTACTGTCATTCCAGAAACCATCGTTATTTTCGGTCTTGTCGTTGCATTGCTTATCAACCAGTGATTCTGCTTAAATTTAAGAGCTATTTGCTCTTAAATTTCTTAGAGCATTGATTCAGGTTTGCCTGGACTTTTTTCCTTACCAGCGGGCCTGGAGTGTTTATAATGCTCTAAGTTCCCCCTTAGGTATCGTTGCACTCTAAGCAGCTTAGAGTTTTTACTCTAGGCTGTAGAGCACTTTTTTGCTCTAAATTTATTGGAGGTGTAAGCATGGGACTAGAGATTGTTGTAAAAGACATCCAAGAGGGTGCAAAAGCTGAGGTTTCCCGTATAATAGCCGAAGGCGATGCAAAGGCCTCCGAGATCATAAATGAATCTAAAGATATACAGAAGAAGATGCTCGGAGACAGCCTTGCCAAGGCGGAAGAGGACCTCAAAAATCTGCACCAGCAAATCATATCAAGTGCTAATCTGGAAGTAAAAAGAATTACGCTTAACAAGCGTAAGGAACTTCTAGACACAGTTTATAACCAGACAGTTGAAAATATCAAGTCAATGCCGGCATCCAAAAAAGAAGCGCTGTTGAAAAGTATTCTCAACAAGTATGAAGCTAGCGGCGCTAGAGTTTACTCTTCTAAAGAGTCAGAAGAGATTGTCAAGAAGTTAACTTCTTTATCTTATGCTGGCAATATTGATTCCATTGGCGGAGTTGTTCTGGAAAACGAGGATGGGACAGTCAGGTTCGATTTCACATATGATTCAATCCTGAAAAATGTATATGAACGTTCGTTGAAGCAGATATCTGATATATTATACGGGTGATGTTCAATGCGGCTTTTGGAGAATCTCTGGGGGAGAAAACCCTCACGAAAATCCGACAAGAAGAAAAAAGGCAGTTCTAACTATCCTTATGCCGTAACCCGTGTCCGTGCGATGAAGAGTAAGCTGCTTCCAAAAGAAACATATCCGCGGCTTCTTAATATGGGAATTGATGAAATTACCCGTTTTATTCAAGAGTCTGAATACAAAAACGATGTTGATGAACTGGCAATGAAATACAGTGGTGGCGATCTGGCAGAACACGCATTGAACAGGAATCTTGCGCTCACCTGTGATAAGTTGGTAAGAATCACCACCGGAGAATTAAATTATCTGGTTGTCGCATATCTGAAAAGGCATGACATCTGGAACATAAAAACACTTCTCCGCGGTAAAATCTACAACGCACCTGTTGAAGAAATCCTTGAGTCTCTGATTGCTGCCGGGGAGTTTACTTACACTTCAATGTCAGAACTTGCAGCTAAGGCCACATACAAGGAAATTGTTGAGGCCCTGAAAGATACTGAGTACTACCCTCTGCTACAGAAGTTCGACGGAACTAACCTGGCATACATAGAAAATGAACTTGACAAGATGTATTACACAGGCTTGTTTGAAGCAATCGGAAAACCAAAATCTAAGGACCGCAAGCTCTTTGTTAAGGTTGTCAAACTGGAAATAGACGTTAAGAATCTAATTAACCTTTTCAGGCTGAAAAAAGCAGGCATTACACAGCTTGATGAAATCATGCTCCTCATGATTGAAGGTGGTCTCGAGTTAAATCCCGAGAAACTGGCGCCTCTTTCATATGACGATTTTGTCAATGAGCTTCAAAGAACTCAATACTGGAATGCAATTTCAGGCGTTGTAGGTCCGGATATGACTTCTCTGACTACTCTTGAAAGCAAGCTCACAAGATATTATCTTGAATCTACAACCATTCTTTCGCATGTATCTCCGATTACAGTTGTACCTATCCTGGACTATATCATTCATAAGAATAATGAGGCTACTAATCTCCGTATTATTTTCAGGGGTAAAGAGACTGGCCTCAGTGATGAGTTAATCAAAGACCAGTTGGTGATTATCTAATGGAATTGGCAGTAATCGGAAAGAGCGAATTTGTTACAGGGTTCAGGCTGGCTGGTATCAGTGAGGTATATGAAACCACTGATGTCAAAGCTACTGAGTCCGCTGTAAGGTCTGTGCTTGAAAATAAAAACGTCGGGATTCTTGTAATGCATAATGATGATATTAGTAATCTGCCGGAACTTTTGAGGAAAAGCTTAAATGAGTCGGTCCAGCCTACAGTAGTAGCGCTGGGAGGCAGCGGATCAGGCTCGAATTTAAGAGACAAAATAAAACAAGCGGTAGGTGTTGATCTGTGGAAGTAAAAGGTGAAATTTATCGTGTGGCTGGGCCTGTCGTCACCGCTATCGGCTTGGATGCAAAGATGTATGACCTTTGCAAAGTCGGTAACGAAGAGCTGATGGGTGAAGTCATCCAGATAGTAGGTGGCAAGACCATCATCCAGGTTTACGAAGAGACAGGAGGCGTAAGACCAGGAGAGCCCTGTGTAACTACAGGAATGTCTCTTGCAGTAGAGCTAGGCCCAGGTCTTCTTTCCAGTATTTATGATGGAGTTCAGAGACCACTGCATGTCCTGCTTGAAAAGACAGGTGGTTTCATTGGCAGAGGTGTCACTGCAGATGGGCTTGACCACGAAAAATTATGGGAATTCAAACCTATTGTCAAAAAAGGTGACCATGTAGCAGGTGGGGATGTGATCGGTGTTGTTCAGGAAACAGTAAACATTGAACACAAGATCATGGTGCCCCCTGACATCTCAGGTACAGTTGCTGACATCAAGAGCGGTAACTTTACAGTAGTAGATACTGTCTGTACCCTTACTGACGGAACCGAACTGCAAATGATGCAGAGATGGCCAGTCAGAAGACCAAGGCCAGTAAAGAAAAAACTTACTCCTACCAGGCCCCTGGTTACAGGGCAGAGAATCCTTGACGGACTTTTCCCTGTCGCAAAGGGAGGCACTGCTGCAATTCCAGGACCTTTCGGGTCGGGTAAAACCGTTACTCAGCAGCAGCTTTCAAAGTGGAGTGATACTGAGATTGTGGTCTACATCGGCTGTGGTGAGCGTGGAAACGAGATGGCAGATGTTCTGTGGGAGTTCCCGGAACTTGAAGACCCGCAGACCGGAAGGCCGCTCATGGAGCGTACCATCCTTGTTGCTAACACTTCAAACATGCCTGTGGCTGCAAGAGAAGCATCTGTTTACACAGGAATGACACTTGCAGAGTACTACCGTGACATGGGCTATGATGTTTCCTTAATGGCAGACTCCACCTCAAGGTGGGCAGAAGCTATGAGAGAAATCTCCTCCCGTCTTGAAGAAATGCCTGGTGAAGAAGGTTATCCGGCATACCTGTCTGCAAGGCTGGCAGAATTCTACGAGCGTGCCGGAGTTGCCGAGACTCTCAGTGGTATGGAAGGTTCAATTACTGCTATTGGTGCAGTGTCCCCACCAGGTGGTGACTTCTCCGAACCTGTTACTCAGAACACCCTCCGTATCGTGAAGGTATTCTGGGCGCTGGATGCAAAGTTATCCCAGAGGCGTCACTTCCCTGCTATTAACTGGCTGAACAGTTACAGCCTGTACAAGGAGGGCCTTAACGACTGGTTCACTGAAAATGTGGCTCCTGATTTTGTGCCTATGAGGGAAAGGGCAATGGATATGCTGCAGACAGAGTCCGAACTGCAGGAAATCGTGCAGCTTGTCGGTTCCGATGCTCTGCCGGAAGAACAACAGCTTCTGCTTGAAATTTGCCGTATGATAAGGGAAATTTTCCTGCAGCAGAACGCATTCCACCCGATAGACACTTACAGCCCGTTCGAAAAACAATATAAGATCATGAGTTCTATCATGAAATGGGGAGACGCTGCGATGGATGCCTTGAAATCAGGTATACCTTCTTCGGAAATTATAAAGATGGAGTCAAAGGATGAGCTCCCCAAAGTCAAGTTCGAAGAGGACTTCGATGGTTCTTTGAATGCTGTCCTTGCAAAGATGGATAAAGAGTTTGCAGCCCTGGGAGGTAAGTAAACATGGCAAAAGAGTACAAGACGATCACTCAGATTGCAGGGCCTCTTATCTTTGTCGAGAAAACAGAGCCTGTAGGTTATAATGAAATTGTTAACATTAAGATGACTGATGGAACTGTTCGCAGAGGTCAGGTTCTGGACTCTTCCGCTGACGTTGTGGTTGTCCAGGTTTTTGAAGGTACTGGTGGGCTTGACAAGGAATGCGGTGTGATCTTCACCGGTGAAACCCTGAAGCTTCCCGCATCTATCGAGCTTCTCGGCAGGATCCTGTCCGGTTCAGGAGAACCAAGGGACGGTGGACCAAGGATTGTTCCGGACCAGTTGCTGGACATCAACGGAGCTGCAATGAACCCGTACGCCAGGCTGCCTCCAAAGGACTTTATCCAGACAGGTATCTCCACAATCGATGGGACAAATACCCTGGTTCGTGGGCAGAAACTGCCTATCTTCTCAGCATCCGGTCTTCCGCACAATGAAATCGCCCTGCAGATCGCAAGGCAGGCTTCTGTGCCCGGGTCCGAATCTGCTTTCGCAGTAGTTTTCGCAGCAATGGGTATCACCAATGAAGAAGCCCAGTATTTCATGAGCGACTTTGAAAAGACAGGCGCTCTGGAAAGGGCAGTTGTGTTCCTCAACCTTGCAGACGACCCTGCTGTCGAACGTATTGTCACACCGCGTATGGCTCTCACAGCAGCCGAGTACCTGGCATACGAGCACGGAATGCACGTTCTCGTTATCCTGACTGACATTACAAACTATGCAGAAGCTCTCCGTCAGATGGGTGCAGCCCGTAACGAAGTTCCTGGCCGCCGTGGATACCCCGGTTATATGTACACTGACCTTGCAACCCTCTATGAGCGTGCAGGTATTGTCAAAGGTGCCAAGGGGTCCGTTACTCAGATTCCGATTCTTTCAATGCCTGGTGACGACATCACCCACCCGATTCCTGACCTGTCCGGTTACATTACTGAAGGCCAGATCGTGGTTGCCAGAGAACTGCACAGAAAGGGTATTTACCCGCCAATTAATGTGCTGCCATCCCTGTCAAGGCTGATGAACTCCGGTATCGGAGCAGGCAAGACCAGGGAAGACCACAAGGCTGTATCTGACCAGATGTATGCGGGTTATGCAGAAGGGCGTGACCTGAGAGGTCTCGTGGCAATCGTCGGTAAGGAAGCTCTGTCCGAAAGAGACACCAAGTTCCTCGAATTTGCCGACCTCTTTGAGGACAAGTTTGTCCGTCAGGGCAGAAACGAAAACAGGACAATCGAGGATACTCTGGAGATCGGATGGCAGATTCTCACTCACCTTCCTGAGAACCAGTTGGGTAGGATTGACAATAAATATATCCAGAAATATCACCCGGCGTACAGAAAGGCTAAGTGATCTCCATGGCTCAGCAGGACGTAAAACCAACTCGGTCGGAGTTAATCAACCTCAAGAAAAAGATCAAGCTGTCTGAAAGTGGGCACAAGCTCCTGAAGATGAAAAGAGATGGTCTTATCCTTGAGTTCTTCAAGATCCTTAACGAAGCAAGGAACGTCAGAACCGAGCTGGATGCTGCCTTCGCAAAAAGTACGGAAAAGATCAACTTAGCCTCTGCTATGAATGGAATGGTTGCAGTCAGGTCAACTGCCTTTACAGCCAAAAAATCCCCTGAAATCCAGCTTTCAGGGCACAATATCATGGGTGTTGTAGTGCCAAAGATCAGCTCTACAGGTATCCGTAAGCCTCTCTTTGAGAGGGGCTATGGTATTATCGGGACAAATTCGTATATCGATGAGACTGCTGAGGCCTATGAGGACCTTGTAGAAAAGATCATCACTGCAGCAGAGCTTGAGACTGCAATGAAAAGGCTCCTTGATGAAATCGAGAAGACCAAGAGACGTGTTAACGCTCTCGAATTCAAGGTCATTCCCGAACTCATTGAAACCATGAAGTACATCCGTTTCATGCTTGAAGAAATGGAAAGGGAAAACACCTTCAGGTTGAAGAGAGTCAAGGCAAGAATGAGAGACTAAGATTGATCTTAACATGGCAGCGTGTGACGATCAACCTAATCTGGTTGAAAAAATAGTATATAAATTAGGTGAACCCCAAAACAAGGCCCGCCTGTTACAGGCGGCCTGGAGAATTTCCTTTTTAATGATGGTCATGGGGTTCATCATTATGCTAAGAACAATTTCAGACTATATGTGACCTGAATTTCAGGATAATTCTTATCCTGAGTTCAGTCACAGATTTTGCTTTTGTTTACTATTGGATTAAAATCTACATCTTTTGTGCTTCCAATTCTCAGTTCAGACTTTTATCTATAAGTACTGGCAGATATTTTTACCTTAACTCCAACTTTTTATGGGGAATATAATAGAGCTTTTCATGAAAAACATGTTTTTCAACAACAAGCGCTAGAAAGCCAAAAGAATAGTAATTTACTTCATAAATTATTTCCATAATTTTCG
>JASGVX010000136.1 GCA_030054735.1 Methanobacteriota archaeon
ATTCTGGAAAAAGAAAATGGTTTCAAAGGACTCCAGCTATGGCAGAAGGAATAACTGATCACATATGGACTTTAAAGGAACTATTAACATTTAGAGTTCCTGTTCAATAATTTAAGGACACTACCCATAAAGGAATTCTTTAAATTCACTTATAAGTGTCATTATATCCTCCTGAATATTTTAAAAAATAAATATACAAGGATTTTCTTAATTAGTTTATTATTTAGATTGAACGAATTAAATAATTCTCCTTTTTAGATAAATATTCTTTGTATCTCTTCTTTAACCTTCAAGCCTGCTTTGCCGCTGTGACATGGAATAAAAGCGAAAGAGGAGAATAAAGTGTTCGGCCGAAATAAGTCCGAAAATCAAAATTAAAATGCAAGCTTCAACCCCACCGGGCAATGGTCCGAACCCATAATCTCAGGATAAATAAGAGCAGAACTTACATTTTCCCTGAGGTTTTCGCTGACGAAGAAATAATCCAGGCGCCAGCCCACATTCCTTTTGCGCGCATTGGTTCTCATGGACCACCAGGAATAATTCCCACCTTTGCTGTTGAACATGCGGAAGGTATCAAGATATCCGGATGCAAGGAACTTGTCTATCCAGGCACGCTCTTCGGGAAGAAAACCTGAAACAACTTCATTTTCTTTTGGCCGGGCAAGGTCGATCTCTTTGTGAGCAGTATTCACGTCTCCACATATGACAAGCTTTTTGCCTTCTGATTTCAGGGAGTTTGCATAATCCAAAAAGGCATCATAAAAGGCCATTTTGTATTCGAGGCGCTCCTGAGAAGCTTTGCCATTCGGGAAATAGATATTCAGAAGGACGAAATCGTCGTAATCGGTTCTTAAAAAGCGGCCTTCCATGTCAAATATCTCGATACCCATTCCATTTTCGATATTAAATGGTTTTTTCTTTGAAAATGTTCCAACTCCGCTGTAACCGCTCCGCTCTGCGGAAACAAAATAATTATAATAACCTGGAATGTTCTTAACTTCACGCGGAAGCTTATCCTGAGAAGCCTTTGTCTCCTGCACGCATACAATATCAAACTCATGCCCGAGCAGCAAATCCAGAAAACCCTTTTTAATTGCAGCACGGATGCCGTTTACGTTCCAGGAAATAAGGTTATATTGTTCCGGCATTTTTACCTCTTAATATCCTTAACACTTTTCTTCTTTTATTCCTTCTTCTTTTATCCTAGTGTCGCGTCAGCAGCAAAATGTCGTATAAATTCAATTGTAACTATTCAGAATCATTAAATATTTGAAGATTGACGCAACACTAGTGTCTCGTCACTTCTGAATTGTCAGATAAAGTCTTGTCAATTTAATCCTTGCATCTTCTGTTGTAAATTGCCAATTAACCTTTGCATTTCTGTTGTTTATGAACTTTTGCCAGGCCAATGTCTCTCTCTTAACAATCTCGATCTTATCCATTCTTCTTTTTAAGCACTGTCCCATGAGTATACTCAATTCTATCTCTGCCATATTCAACCAGCTTCCATGTTTAGGGGTATATACAAACTCAAACCTATCCCATAGTGTTTTCGCTTTCGCTGCTGGAAATACTTCATATAGAGGTCCTGGAACATGTGTATTCAGATTGTCCATTATCAGTGTAATTTTGTCTGCATTTTCCTGTTGACTCGCAATTTCTTCCAAAAAATAAGCCCGGTCTCTCTTGTTTTTTCTTTCAGTAATTTTAACCATTCTTTTTCCTGTTAATGGTTCACAGGCAAGAAAGATATTGCACGTTCCACAACGTTTGTATTCATAGTCATACCTTGCTGGTTTCCCAGGCGAATAGGAGACAGGAATTCTGGTTTCTGCAATCAGTTGTTTTGGAGATTCATCCATACATATGACAGGATTTCCTGGATCAAATGGACGCTTATAAACATCCAAAAGCATTTCCATATTTGCAACAAAACTACTGTTTTGTTCCGGAGGAATTACCCATTCTTTCCTTTGCCAAGGTTTGATTTCGTTTTTTTAATATACGACGTATTGTTTCATGAGAAATACTCTCGATATATCCAAGCTCTACAACCTTATCAGCTAACAATCTCAAAGACCAGTTTGCAAAACCTTCAGGAGGTTCACTGCAACTCAATGCAACTAAATGGTCTTCAAAATCGCCATCAACCTTTTTAGCATAAATCCGATCTCTTTTTTTCCCATTGAGGGCAACTTCAAGACCTTCTTCTACAAATCGTTTTTTAACACGATCAATTTTTCTCATACTGATATTCAGGATACGTGAAATTTCTTCATTGGTTGAATGGTTAACACTCCATTCGCCTTTATCGCAATTAAGTAAGATCAGAGCATTGAGAGTTTTTTGTGAGCTATGTTTGCCCTTTGAAGTAAGTTCATAAAGAGTTTCACGTTCATCTTTGGTAAGTGTCACAAGGTATCTATTCATAAGAATCCCTAGAATTCTTTATGAATACGATACAATATAATTATTACGACATTTTACGGATGGCGCAACAGTAGGGGCATTCCCGAATGACGAATCAGTATTGAGACTCGTAGTATCAATACTCATCGATATAAATGAAGAATGGATTACAGGAAATAAGTATTTAATAATGGAACAATAATCAAAAAACAAGAGGAAAAGGGTATAGAGAATTTTACAGAAAATTAGGTACACTGCCTTAAAGTTAACGATTCTCATTATCCAATTGTAGAAATGGTTTGAGCTTTGAGACAACCTGTTCAGCTTTTTTTACTTTTGTTCCTTCTTTAGTATCCTGCACTACATAACCCAGGGATTTTATTTTCTCCCTGATTATATCTGAACTTGTCCAGTCTTTCACTTTCCGGGCAGCTTCACGTTCCTCCACAAGCCTGAGAACTTCTTCCGGGATTTCCTCTCTCTCTGCCTGTGCAAAAATACCCAGGACATCCGAAAACTGCCTGTAAAGGGCATGGACTTTTTCCAGGACCACCCTGTTTTTTCCGGCTTCGAGGTATACATTAGCTGTGCGCGAAAGTTCCCTGAAAACGGTCAGGGCTTTAGGTGCATTGAAATCGTCTTCAAGGGCTTCCCTGAACTGGCTCTCAAATTCTGGAAGGGATTTAAGGATCTCGCTGTCTCCGGGATATGGTTCGTTTTCTGCATTTTCAAGGACAAACTCAAGGTTATAGAGGGTCTCTTTAAGCCTCAGATAATTGTTTTTTGCATTTTCTGCAAAGGCTTCGGAATAGTCCAGTTTTTTCCTGTAGTGAACTGAAAGGAACATGAAACGGACAACTTCGCCCCCATACTTCTCAACGATTTCGGGCAGGGTGAAAACGTTTCCTTTGGACTTGCTCATCTTCTCCCCTTCAACTATGAGGTGCTCCCCATGAATCCAGTATAATGCAAAAGGTTTTCCGGTTGCACCTTCCGACTGGGCAATCTCATTTTCGTGGTGTGGGAAGACCAGGTCCACACCTCCGGTATGGATGTCCAGGGTCGGCCCGAAACTGTTCATTGCCATTACCGAGCATTCAACATGCCAGCCTGGACGGATTTTTCCCCACGGACTTTCATAATAGATCCCCCTTTCTATTTCCTCAGGCGTTGAGGCTTTCAGGAGAGCAAAGTCCCTCGGATTGTCCTTCTCATACTCGTCCACATCCACAGATGCGCCAATCATAATGTTATCAAAATTGAGCTTTGAAAGTTTGCCGTAATCAGGAAAACCTGAAATCCTGTAATAGACAGACCCGCCTTTTTCATAAGCCAGCCCCTTTTCAATCAGTTTCCGTGCAAGCTCGATCATTCCGTCAACGTTTTCCGTAGCTCTTGGATATGCAAAAGCCCGCTTTATATTCAGCATGTCAAGCCCTTTAAAGAATTCTGCAGTGTATTTATACGTAAAGTCCCTGAGAGATATTCCGGCTGCTTTTGAGTCCCTGATAGTTTTGTCGTCTATATCCGTGATGTTCATTACGAGTTTTGCCCTGTACCCCAGATACTCAAGAGTTCTGACGACATTATCAGTCATCACGAAAGTCCGGTAGTTCCCTATGTGAGGCATATTATAGACCGTGGGCCCGCAGGCATAAATCGAAACCTCACCTTCCTTTACAGGTTTGAATATTTCTTTATCTCTCGTCAGGGTATTGTAGACTTGCAGCATTCGGCACTCCTCTGGTTATTTAATTATGGGAAAATTTAGCTCAATCCGCTATTAGCACTATCTGTTACTATTACTTCCAATTGCTTTATTACTTTTGCAGCTCGGGCAAAAATTCCTGAATAAAGAGCTTGAAATTCCCTGGCAAGAAAGGAGCCAGGAAAAGCCTTCTTCAAACAACAACACCCCAAACCCTTCCAGGATTTTACCAGGCATTTGTTGATTTAAATTCACTGATTTCCTGCATGCTGTCAAGGTCTATGACCGTAAGTCCGGTTATAAGCTGAAACTCCTTCCCACTCAACTTTTCAAGCATTTTTTAAGCACTTTCTGGAGAGCCGGTCTTTCCCTGAATTTCTCCATTATAGATAACCGACGTATCAGAGGTATCACAATTCCGGAATTGGAGTGTTTTGCCACATCCCTGGTTTTTTCTATGGAGTGCTTAAGGATAACCTCTTCAGGGTTCAGGCCAGGCTGAGGAGGCTCTTTATAAGAACATGGATAAATAAGAAATTTATCTCCTATCAGCTGTTTAAGCAGTTCTTTTCGCCTGGGAGATGCAGACGTTAGTGTTGCGCCAGCAGTAAAATGTCGCATATAGTCGTTTACAACTATTCCGAATCTCTTAATCCTTGAGGATTGGCGTGACAATGGAATTATCCTGCTCATAGGGGAAAGTCTGAATGGATAGAATATATTTCTATCCTTAACTCCCATTTTTTGTAGGGAATATATTGAATTTGAGAGTTTTATCTAATTCTCTTACTTTCTTAGGAACTTCAGTAATGATACTTTTTTCACCGAAATTTATATTTTTCACTTTTCTAAA
>JASGVX010000137.1 GCA_030054735.1 Methanobacteriota archaeon
TAAAAGTTTAGTATGAGATATTATTAATTGATCATATGTAAACCTGAAAGTTACGTACAAATACTGCGTATTATTTCAAAATCGGCATCAACAAAGATTATGAGAAATTAAATGTCGACCTGCCGAATGTAGGGTACAATTTTAAAGGGACTAAATATAATTTTATGATAAAATAAGCAATTTTAGGCAATTTTTTTACATTTAAAGAATTATTGTCAATTTTGGCAAAACCTCAATTAACGGTTTTTAATCAAATTATTACAAACAGCCATTACTTTTTTTGCAATACCATCCCAACTGTGATTCTCAATAACATACTTACGCCCACTGTTTCCCATATTCCACATTAATTCGGAATTATTAAGTAGCATTAAAGTAGAATTCGCAAATTCAACAGGGTTTTCGGGGTTAACTAGTATTCCAGCATTTATCTCTTCTAATAACTCAAAACCATCTGTTCTCGTTGCAATGATAGGTTTACCACAAGCCATATATTCATAGAGTTTTAATGGGGAGTATCCGGATTTAATCGGTTTTTTTGGAACAACACAAACATCAGCTGCATTAATATAGGTAGGAACTATTTCGTAAGGTACGCTCCCTGTAAAAATACATTCATTTAATACACCTAAATCTTCAGCAAGTTGCATCCACTTTTCTTTCATAACACCATCTCCAACAACCAGAAAGCGAGTATTAATGTATTCTTTTAGGATCAATGGAGCGGCTGCAATAAGGAACTCTAATCCTTGCCAAGGAGCCAAGTTTCCAACGAAGCAAATATATCTGTATTTTTGGTCTAAACCCACTTGTTCTCTAGCAACACATTTATCTATTGGTTTAAATAATTCTGTATTAGCACCGTTTTCTATTACGTTTATTTTGTATTCATCAATTTGATACTGAATTAAATATTTCTTAATGTAACTTGTTACTGCAATTATGGAATCAGCCCTCTTCCACATTAATATCTCTTTATATTTACGAAATTTTATTTTTATATTTTCAGAAGTTTTTAGTTTTCTACCTGATAATTCATTTCTTACTAATTGTTGTTCTTCAAAAGTTATTCCATTTACCTCATAAACAACTCGATTTGTAAAAATTTTCGTTACAATATAACCCAAACTTGCGTATATGCCAGCATCTGTCCGTATATATACTATATCAAAACTATATTTTCTCATCATTTTGAGCAAAAATGTTAGATAAGTAAGTCTAATAAATCTTTTGGATTTTGGGATAGCGTGAAGACAGATATTATCATACTGTATATGTATATTTTCATAACTTAGTGCATGAATTTCATTGCCATATTTGGCCAAATTATTAATAAGTTCCCACTTGTGAACCATGCTTCCTTCTATTCCATAGGATGTATATGGAGGTCTAATAATATCTATAAAAAATATCTTCATCAATTACTCATCCTTGATTAAAGTTTATTTCCCTCAACTATCTCTGAAAAGTCTTTTAATGTTATAAACTCAAAACGTTTAACAATCATATATTTAATCATCTTCTCCAGTTTATCTATAAATTGTGGAAATTTTTCATTTCGAAGTCTACCTTCCCCCCAACTATGGAAAATCGGAGTAACTGTAGTCAAGGTTTCTAGTTTTGATTTTAAAATCCATTCATTTAATATAAGTTTAAATATTGGACTATCGGGAGTTAACGTATAAGGAAACCAAGCGTTTCCTGAAGGGATCATTCTTGTAACAGGAATTTCAAGTATTCCCATATTCTTTTTTGGTGAAGTTGCAGGAATATCATATGAACTTTTTGAAGGATAATAATAAGACAAATAAGGTACATTTTTATGTCCCTGGTACCAACCTGTCTTCTCGTCTAGATTAGCGGCAACACTGGAATCAATTTTGAATTTATATTTCTTGAGTAAATCTAGTGATTCATTTGTACAACACAATCCTCCACCTCTAAAACATATAGGTCTAAAACCAACTTCTTTTAAACATTGCAAACTATCTTGAAGTTCAGTTTGCATCTCTCCAACTGCTATTTTATTTAGCCCTTTTTTATATGATTCCATATTTCCCCAGTGAATATGAAGCCCAACTTCATGATTTTCAAAAATATCCGATACCTCTAAATATAAGTCTGAGTTTTTTTCAGATATTTCTACGAAAAATGTACAACTAATTTCATATTGATTAAGTAATAATATAATCTTTTTTAACTCTTCAATATTTTGAACCGATCCTACCTCTACGTCGCAGGTTAAACAAGAATACATTTTGTATCTCCTTATTATGAAAAATTTTTAACATCAGCAGCAGAAGTATGCCTATTGTACCCTCTTGGGGATATAACCTGACTTTGACAGTTAGATACATATAAGTACTCTTTGTTTTTTTGCATTATTCGGTTCTATGAACATCACAAAACAAAGAGCTTTCCATACAATACCTAATAAGAATATATTTATTTCTATCGAATCTTGTCAATGGCGATTTAATTTTCCCCACTTTGGTCAGTTTAGATATCCCCACCTTCAGATATAAATTTTACTTAATTTATTGATAAAAATTTAACTTTTCTTGTTGGAAATGAATTTAAAATTGAACTTCAAGTTTTCACTTTGGTGATGGCTCTATAATTGCACTTCCCAATATCATTAATGGCAATGTAGGATATAAGTCATTGAAATTAAATTTGCGCCATTCCTTAGTGTTTACCCATAGTGTACTCTATGGATCGGCTAAGAGTCTCAAAAAAAGTGGTATAATTATTTTTCTCCTCAAAAATATTTCTAGAATTTGCCCCCATTTTTCTCATTTTCTCATCATCAGATAATATTCTTTTCATAGATTTATATAACTCTTTCACATTTTTCTCTTCAACAACATATCCATTGTAATTATTTTTTATTAGATCTGCACTAGCCCCTACAGCATTGGTAGCAATAATAGGCTTACCAAATGCCATTGCTTCATTTATAACTAATCCCCAAGGTTCATAGTATTGTTTATCAAATATAGACGGCAATACGAAAACATCGCATGCATTATAATAAGAGGCTATATCTTTCTTTGATACTCTTCCAGTAAAAATGATATTTTTAATTCCCTGTTCTTTAGCAAGTTTTTCATATCTTATTCGTTCTGGTCCATCTCCAGCTACAATCATAAAGATCTGTTCATTATCTTTTTCTAGTAGAGAAAATGACCTAATCAAGTAATCTAAACCTTTTATCCTTACAATTCTACCCAAAAACAAAACTATTTTTTTTTCTTTTAATTTATATTTATTTTTAAGATCGAATTTTGGTAGCCCACTATAATCTATAGCACATTGGTTATGCATGAATACTTTATCTTTTTTAGCTCCTAATTGTAAGCATGATTGATAAGCATTTGTTCCCATGGCAAAAATTGAATCCGAGTTTTTTATGATAATTTTCGTGAATTTATTCAGAGTTTTTCTAATAATAGATATATCTTGCCAGCGCCAGAATTCTGTCATAAAAACGAATTTTTTCCTACGAGCTTTTGCTGCAATCCAACAGATATACCAACTTGTTGATGTTATTAGAATGTCATATTCTCCAAAAAGAAGTTCTTTAATCAATGCTAAGTACATCCCAATATCTTTTTGGTAAATTATAACATCACTTTTCAAAACCTTACTTTTCCATTTTGGTGAAATTCTTGCTTGTTCCTCTACTACATTTTCTTGTCCTCTACCCTGCTTCGTGAAGATAAAAGTAGTATCATATTTTTTATTTAATCTTTCAAATAGCTCTTCTCTATAATCCATATGTGCAGGGTGAACAATAACCACTTTCATACCTTTCTACTCTGACTGTTTTGTTGTAAATAATCAATCCTTCAAAACATCTTCATATAATTTTATATATTCGAGTATTACTAAATCCCATAAATATTCTTTTGCAAATTCCATTTGCTGACATGTGATATTTTTATTCTCTACCTTAAAAACAGAATTCAATATTTTACTGATATTTTCAATATTAAGTTCAAAATAGTTTAACTGAAAGCGTCGTTGTACTACAAAATCATAAATACCTATGTTTTTAGAGAAATACACAGGGCAATTAGCACATGCCAGAGCTTCGAGAATTGCCAAAGGGAAATTATCAAATCTTGATGGATATATTGCGGCATCAACATTTTTTAAAAAAAACATAATTTCTTCTTTTTTTATGTTGCCTAGAAATCTTACATTTTTAGCTAAACCTAATCTTGTACATAATTCCATTAAGTAGCTTTTTTGAGGCCCTTCTCCGGCGAGATAGATTATTGTGTTTGGTTCATTCTTTATATGTATTTCCGCAGCTTTTATTAACAAGTCTACCCCCTTCTCCCAAGAAAGTCTACCGTGATAAAATATGCTAAATTTATTTTTATCAGTCATTTCTTTTATATGTGTCTCTTTAGTGTTTAACGGTTGAAACCAGCACTCTTCAATAGCATTGGGAATAACTACACATTTTTTCACACCATATTTTTTTATTATTTTATCCATGTAATATGAGTGGGTGATCACTCGGTCTGCACTTTTCAGTAAGTTTGGAACAAATATATATGTTAGAATATGAACTAAGGATATTATGTCTTTATAACTTGATTTAAGTTCTGTTCTTACGTCTCCATGATACTGAAGGATTATTTTTTCTCTTTTTATCACCTTGCTGTAAAAGTATAGTATAAATTTAGAATTTGGAAGTATTGTTGGCAATACTGGAATATGAACTACATCATTTTTAGATATCTTGTTTAAATTTTTATATGTTATTATATCAGTATTTTTAAATTGTTTTTTAACGTAAGGAGCATCCTTTTCTTTACAAAATAATTTAATTTCCGAAAATGGAAGAATATCAGCTTTATCAAGTAGTTTTTTAAATACGTTTCTTCCCACTTCAGCAGGGGCTCCTTGATCTAGTGAATAATAATATATCAGTTTCATACCTAACACAATTAATCTTTATTTCTATAAAATTTACATTGTATGTCGAGGCTATACATACTTCTATTTTTTACTAACCCAAAATTGACAGAAGCATAGAGATTACAATGTTTAAATGAGCTTCATGCTTCTGTTTTCATCATACAATTCAATGTTTTGTCTTGAATCTTATGATTTTTTGACATTTACTATATTACTTAAATGTAATATCTCAATGCGATGTGTTTTGTGTAATTAAATCTCTATTAATTAACAGAATCTAACAAATTAGAGTTACTAACCATTAGAGTTACTAACCCCAATAGAAAGATAATTGATTTTTGTATCAGCTTAGTTCTCCCAAACACGCATTCTCCCACTGTTATAAATTATATTTTTATTTTGAGGCAATGAACTGAATAGAGCATTAGTTACATATGCATCATCAAAAAAATATGAAATATTATTCTTTTTTATAAAATCTTTAGATCTTGTATCGGTGATCGGATTCAGTGAAGTCCATTTATAATGACCCGATGAAGATGTTCCAGGTTTTAAAACATAAGGATTGTCTAGATAATAATTCTTTGAAAATATTGAATTTTTTTGTATGTTGCTTTCGTTAAATTTTATGAACCCATTCATATAATTATTAATATCGTCTTGGTATAACGCCGGTCTGCCACCATAAGATGCAAAAAGTCGAATACATTCTACACTATTTGATGCCGCCTTACTCTCCCGATTAATATTCTCTTTTATCCATTTTCCTGTAATATATGTTTCTTCTCGCATATACCATTCAGAATATCCTCCTCCTAATCCTAGTCGAAAATGAGAAAAAAATGAAGAAAACATTACATTAAGTACCAAAACTAGTACGACAACAAATACTATTTGTTTAGTATTCTGTTTGTAATTCTTAATTATATTAAAAATTCCAATTGACCCGAGTAGAATAATGAAGATATATGTAACTAGATAGCCGTATGTATGATTGAACGAAAGTACTAGGGTTGGGACTAAACAAACTAACACTGTCCATTCTTCAAATGACTTCTTTTTTTTAAAGGTATAATATATGAAACCAGATATTGAAAGTGGGAAGACAAATCCAGAGTTTCTAATTGAAATCATTATAACATCTATAATCCAAGTATATCTAGATCCTGCAGTTATTAATCCTAATTCAGCTCCGCGCAAAAAAACTAAAGAAAAACTAAGAACAACAATTAAAATATAAATATAATTAAAATTAATAGTTTTCAATTTTACTCCCTGAAAGCTTCTATATAGATATACATTTTTTTGGTAAAAATTATAACTCATAGAATAAATAAATATTATCCCGGAAAATAATAATGCAATATATACAAAGTGATGGGTTGCAAAAAACATAACTATAATCATAGTATAAAGAAGTAAAAACTTGACTCTAAATTTTACTATATTTAATACAAGATAAAGTAAGAACGGGAATAGTACTAATACTTGTGCACGTGTGGTTATTTCCCAGGTTGTGAGGTTCAAAGTGCCTGCGGATAGAGAATATATAGCTGCAAATAGAAATCGATTAAGGAAGTTATCATAGAGAACTGTTGCTAATGAATAAGACGCAAATATACTAAAGAGACCTAATATTACACAGAACAGTAATATTACTATTTCCATCCTTATGCCTGTCAATTGTGACATGCCTGAAAGTGTAAATGGAACAGCGCTGGCATAAGAATAAGGATATAAACCAAAGACAGACATCCAGTTAATCCACCACTTCGCAACTCCAAAATTTGTAACAGAATTTGCAAGAGAGTGTATAAAGAAAGAATCGAAGCCTTTTTCATGTGGTATGCTGGGAATTCTGATGACGATGTTCAATATTACCAATAATCCCATTAACAAAAACCTGCTTTTTCTACCTAGATTATATTGGACATCAGAGTTTAAACTTGAATTTTCCTGCATAATATCTTCCAATTTCAAGATGTTTTTTTCTATAATACTGCCTGACTTCCGGAATATCTATTTTCTTTCGAATTTTTATGATCCCATTTAAATATCCTTCCAGGTATGCAATTCCGATGTATGAAGGACTTGTTAATATGTATTTCACAAATTTAAATAGAGCATAAAGTGGATGGTAATCCCTGTAATAATCTGATTCCCCTTTAGTCCTGTATCCCTTCCATAAACCCTCAGCACTACCTGTTCTACGCGTTTGAATCCCAACAATATCCTCAAATTTTTTTGTGTTCCAGCCGTGTAATACAGCAAGGACGTTTGAGACGGAATCTGCTGAATAGCTTATGGGAAAGCCACCCGTATCTATAAAGCATTCACGTCTCCATACTCTTAAGCCTCCAATGGGAAGGTTATCTCTACCTTTTTCAGTGACAAGTTTATCTGCTTCAAAGTATGCTGTACTTCCACTGGCAACCCCCAGAGTTGGATCTTCTTCAAATCTGTCTATTATCTTTTCGAAAAAGTTCTTCTCTAAAACCATATCCGCATCAATGAGGCTAATATACTCAAAAGAAATTTTCTCAACAGAGGTTATCTCCAGAGCTAACGACAACCCACCACTCACGACTTTTGCATAATGAAAGCTAAGATCTCTTTTTGTTCCATCAGATGTAATCACACGAATCCAGCTATATTTTGTTTCAAGATCCCTCAAAATTTCTGCAGAATTGTCAGTGCTGTTATCGTCTACAATGAGCCAGAGTTTTGGAGTTATCGTTTGGTTAATTATAGATTCTGCAAGCTCCGGAAGGGATTCTTCTTCATTTTTACACGGAGTTGTAAGAATATACCCAGGTTCTACGACCATATGTTTCCCCTATTTCATCCCAACTAATAGAAATCTATTGAAATTGAATTATTTTTTACTCTTTATAATTTATAATACGCCTTCAATTTCATTGATCATGAATTCCACAACATCTATTTTTTCATTTAATAATTTCTCTCTTTTTTCTTTGGAATTGTGTATCAAAGAATTATCTTCCAATAGTGATATTGCTTTTTCAAGAGCTTCTTTTCTATTCTGTATTGTAAATGCCAGTCCGTAAGTTTCCAGTTCATCGAGATATCCTCTATGTGTGTTTGAAACGTATATTGCCGGAACCCCAAGTATAGCTGCTTCAGAAGCCATTGTTGCACCTTCACCAATATACATTTTTGAATAGTAAAGAATATCATGCAGGTCTCCTGGATTGAATCTAAGCTCATAATCAGAAATAGTTCCCCATTGTTTTGTCTCTGAAGAAATAATTACTCGGCCATATCTTTCAAGCTGCCGGATAAAGCTAACTAAATCTTCTTCGGAACTGAAAGTAAAACCTTTTGCTCCTATGTCATGGTGGGATGCAAGTGCCGATAAGCGCAGTATTATATAGCCTTCATCCAGATTGTATTTATTAAGTACATCTCTGTTCGGTGTAAAATATTTTGAGTGTAGATATGCCAGTTCGTAGTATCCATTGAACTTTACCTGTTTGGGGCCAAGGTCAAGGTAGAAACTGGATGATGTATATATCCTATCCGTAAAAGGGAATGTCAATTTCATTACAAGCCCTGCAATTTCTGTGTCTGAAAATGCAATATGGGGTTTTCTAAGTAGCCTGCTTACGTGGGCTGAATACGGAGACCCAGGGCTAACAAAGATATCCGGCTGGAATTTTTTAGCGATATTATAAAGGTGAAGGTCATTTGTAATTATGCCAAAAGCTTTGCCTACCATCTGCTTATGGTGTTTGCATACCTCATACTCAAACCCATATTCTTCGAGCACTCTTTTTGTATTCTCTTTGGCTCTTGCCACTATCTTGATATCATGACCTCGCTCTTGAAGCTTCCATATCACGTTTTTAAAGACATTCACGTCTTTTGGGTGTCCGATATCAAATAGTATATTCACGGCATCTCAACCTTTTTTATTGTTTTTGCAGGCACTCCTGCAACTATATGGTATGACTCTATATTTTTTGTAACGACTGATCCGGCTCCAACTACAGCCCCTCTTCCAATTGTGATATCTGGCATAATTATGGACCCTGCACCAACCCAGACATCATCTTCTATTAAAATACGGCCTCTCTGAATTTTTACATAAGACCTGATTTGAGAATTATTGGGGTCTGAAGATGTGAGCAGGATTACATTTGGGCCTATAGCTACTCTATTTCCGATAATCAGGTTATCAGCGTCTTCAAGCTTTTCGGCGATGGTTAGCCCTTCTGCTATGTATGTTTGCTTTCCGATTTTATACCCACAACTTTTATACAATAAAATCCGGAGGCTGCAGCAGGGAAGGTTTTTAGCAACGTATTTAAGCGTTTTTTTCTTCAATTTCCTTAATGTTTTCATACCCTGCTCTCCGATAATTGAATTTATTAATATGAATCCTCAAATGCACTTTACAACGCTTTCAGAACACTCTCGCCAGATTTAGTTTCTTATAAGCCTTGAACCCCAGATTCAAAAGTTCCTTCTTGCTTCGGTCGTGAACTTTTTCATATCTCCCAAAATTAACTTCCTCTCCTCCAAACCGTTTTTTAAACTCCCTTACCCCGTAATGCTTGTCTGGATGCCCCGCTCCTCCGAAATCAAATACTTTTTCCTTGCCTGCGTATTCCGAGAGCATGTGCCATACTACGGCTTCGTTTACGTAATTTATTTCCTGCTTTGAGCCTGCATACCAGTCGTGCACGAGACCCTTATATTTCAGGACTACTCTTGAGCCGACAACTTCACCTTCAAGGATTGCGAGGTAGAAATCAATATTTCCGGAGTCTGAAAGCCGGTCATATGCACTTTCAAGAAGAGAGATATCTGCAAGGGGTAGCCTTACGTTTTTGTAGGTTTCCTCAATCACTTTATAGCAATCTTTTACCTCGTCTCTCTTTTCGATTTTCCGGACCTGGATCCCGATTTTTTCAGCTCTGTTTATCCCTTTCCTGCGGGGTTTGTGGACATCACCCCAGATTTCTTTAGCAGAACGCTTGAGGTTTATCAGGTAATTTAAATGAGGCTCATACTCGTATCCCAGGGAGTTCAGGGCCTCTTTCGAGCTATCGGTATCCCACAGGTTGCGGACCTGGGTGTAGATTGCCCGGTTGTTCAGAAACTTATCGTAGTGAGCAAGCAGCTTCTCAAGTGCTTCAAGCCTTTTTTTGCCTTCAACAAAAAGTGGGCCGCCGTTGATGATTGATCTTGAAGAAATTGATCCGACCAGTCCGGGAGCATCTCTTATAATAACCGCCTGCAAGATTGCAAGTATCTCTCCTGTTTCCTGCTCAATTGCAGCAAGAGAAATCGGTTCATAATTTTTTGTTGACCTGTATACATCTGTCATTGCACAGGTCTGAAAGATATTTCCCTGCGGGTGGTTGAAGACAAAATCCTCCCATTTTTCCCGGTCAATCGATTCAGTAATTTCTATCACTTTAGAGCTCCGCATTTATAGTGTCTTTTTTCCGGCCCCTGCTCCTGTACCACACAATCCCTGC
This sequence comes from Methanobacteriota archaeon, assembly GCA_030054735.1. Lineage (GTDB taxonomy): Archaea > Halobacteriota > Methanosarcinia > Methanosarcinales > Methanosarcinaceae > Methanosarcina. Next base: position 10,443 of record JASGVX010000137.1, read on the forward strand.
TTTTCCGACATTCTTCACGTTCTGGAACAGCAGTTCTTTTGTCCAGCCGCCAAAATCCTCACACCATCTGTTTGGGTGAACAAGCAGGCAGATCCGGGAAACATTTTCGCTCTGGATCAGGCGGATTACGTCATCAGTAGAAGAAATCGGCCTGAGGCCTGCTTTTGCAGTTGTGCTTGCTTTTGCATCTGCTATTGAATTTGTATTTGCCGTTGAATTTGCACCTGCTATTGAATTTGTTCCGGACTTTTCTCCGGATTTATTATCCGGTCTGTCAATAGTGTCCTTGACCCTTATCTTCAAATCTGCCCAGGTCCTTCCTGTATCAGTAAGATAAAAAACTTTATTATAGTCAATTGAGAGGTATGGTTCTCCTGTAAGCCCGAAATCTCTAAAATCGTACTTCTTCCACAGGTCCCGGTTTGACCAGGGCTTGAGGGGGTTTCCGTGCATACATACCGTGTTTATTTCGGCGATCTTTCTGAAATCTTCGAGTTCTTCCCTGAAAATTTCTATTGCTTTGTCCATATCCCCATTTGCCTTATCCATAACTTCATAATGGTAGCCTATTTCGTGCCCCATCTCTGCCATCTGGAGGATAATCTCAGGTATGAAAGTCTCTTTAATATGCCGGAAGTAGTATGTGGATTTTATCCCGTAGCTGTGTTCTAGTTTTGCCATTGCAAGGTTTCTGTTAACGGCACGGTCCACGTCATGTCTGAGGATGATGCATTTTTCGGGTTCGTTTTTAAGAAAATCCAATATAGTGCAGGTGGAATAATTTGTCTTTTTGACCGCCTGCAGCAAATTTTCATACTTTGTTAAAGTGAAATCCCTCAGTATTGACTCCCCCCTTTTGGCTTGAACTTCAATTCACTTTCTGTTTCATTTATTATCTGACTATGATTTTATCTGACTATGATTTTATCTGACTATGATTTCAGCTGTGAATTGATTTTATTCGAGTCTCAAGTTAATTCCAGATGATCAGTAAAAGTTTTTCTCAATAATTAATTTTTTTCTGACTTATACTGTTGTGTCTTTAATATATATTTCTTATCTATTTGTATTTTATTGTGATAGTTTCTTGAAGATTATTGATCACATTTAGGAAAGTATTTAAATAAATTGCTCGATTATATATGAATAAGTGGGTACGATGGACGATGAGAATAAAAACCTGGTTCTAATTTTACTGGTTCTTGCATTATTCACAGGAATGGCAGTTGAGGTTAGTGAAGGGTCTACTGCAGTTGGAGTTGTCCTTTTCCTTATATCTGTAATTTTGCTCACAAGAATTAATTTTAAACACGTTGGTGATTCTGGTTTATTGAAAAAATCAAAAACCTATTTTGTCATAGGGGCTTCTATAATTTTAGCCGACCTTTATTATAACTTTAAAAGCGGAGGGGAACTTGGTACCCTGGATGTTATGACTTTATTCTTCGGCATATCTTTAATTGGGACTCAGATTCAAAATCCGCAGGTCATGCGCATCTCCTGGTTTGGGACGTACATTTCATCAGTTTTTGTTGTACTGTACCTTATCTTTTATACCATGTTTGCTTTCTTAAACATTGATTTCCTGCACAAGTTCGACCATTATATGATCCTTCTACCGACTGTAAAGATAATTGGCCTTATAGGGATTCCTCTTGAGGTAATCGCTACGGAAACTGTCAGGGTTAGCGGGGTTGAAGAAATGACTGTAGTTATAGGAGGGCCCTGTTCGGGGTTGTACTCCATGTTCCTCTTGATCGGGATCGTCTTTGGGTACAGCCGAATTGAAAAAATGGAAGTTAACAAAACCCTTATGATGCTCGGGTTCTGTGTGGTGGTTGCTTATATCTCAAATCTATTTAGAGTCATTGTCCTTTATTTGGCTGCTTATTATTACGGGCAGGAAACAATGATGCTTGTGCATACACATATAGGCTGGATAATCTTTGCAGGCATCGCCGCAGGTATAATGTACTTTATAGAACTAAAAAGACGATAGAACTAAAAAGATGAATATATTAGTCAAGTTTTTTATAACATCTTGTTTTTATATTCTAACTTTGCAACCGATTTTTTTCTATGATAAAGTGGTGTGGTGAAGTTAAAAGAGCTTCACACTCTCTTTACCAAATTCTTGAAAACCTGCACCGAGCTTAAAATAATTCTTTTGCAGGTCAGGGAAGGGCTTTTGAAATTGCTTTTTCTTCTGGAAAGCCTCGCAATAGCTCCCAGAAGCAGTAAAACTGCGCCTGTATATGCTGCAGCAATTCCTCCATTAATTAGGAAATCGAAATCTTTTATTGCAAAAGTAACCCCTACTATAATCACAAACAAAAGAGCCATGTATGATATAAAGCTTATACCGAGTGCCAGCCTCCAGTTTTTCACATTAAAAAAGCCTGGGACTCTTGAAAGATTATTGCTGATTTTCTCGGGTTTAGAATAGCTTGAATGGCTGAGGATACGTGCAACCCGGTCTTCGATTTCGGGATGCGTATCAAACATGGAGATGAATATAGACAGGTAACCTCTTAACTGCTGTGTGTGCGTGCTGAAGAGGTGGAAATGACCTGGGTTGAATCTTTCAGATACGGGCTGAAGAGGAATATAGTTTTCAAGGAAATCAAGGGTTTTTGCTAGGACATGAGGGTTTTTTGTTAATTCCACTGCTACTTCATCGGCTTTGAGTTCTCTTTTAACCGGGTTTCTAAGGTGTATGAGAAGGGCTGCAGGCGGGACTGCAATAGCAGTTGCAATATACCTGAAGAACCTGGGTGCAGGGTCTTCTGGCTGTCCGAAACCCGTGAGCATGGAGCACCACATCGCAAAATTCGGAAAAGACATTATTGTGCCTGCTAAAAATGCTGTAACCGTATTCAAGAGAACATCTTTGTTTTTTATGTGGCCTATTTCATGAGCCAGTAAAGCTTCCAGCTCCAGTCCATCAAACATTTTCAGCATCGATGTCGAAATGGCAATGGAATATTCTCTTCCACCTCCTAGAGTACATATTTTGGGAATTTTGGAGTCGAAGCTGTATATATTAGGAGTTTTAATTCCTGCCCGAGTGGAAAGGTCTTCAAGAATCGAAAATAAAAGGGTATTTTCAGCCGGTTTAAGTTTTTGTGCATTATACCATTTAAGAATCCTTTTTTCGCTTGAAAAAAGTATGAATAAAAATAAGAAAAGCAGCAGGACAACTGCAGCTGTCATAAACAGGATTATTTCTGTTGTAAGCTTCTCTGAAAGAGTTGAACTTATTGAAGAAAAATCAAGAAAATCAGGTATTTTGATATCCATTTTGGTCTCCCGAAAAATTTGGCTTTTTACGGTAGGATTTGTCCATAAATTTGCTCCCCTTATAGTAAATATTACTTTATAACATGTACGGTATTTATGTTTTGTTTTCTATCTGTTTTTTTTCTAGTGGTTAGATAGCTATAATGGTAAACTTTTAAAAATTAGATTGTTTTTTAATTAAAAAATGATTTCGGTTTTCCGTCTCTACTATTAAATTATATAAATAAAGATTTTGTAATTTTTCATATTAATTCTAAAGTACCTGCACATATACTTTCGAACTTAGGAAAAAGATATATCTTTTGAAGAATTACTCTATAACCGAATGCCACGTCTTAAAAAATGTATTTTTGTTGAGGACTTGCTTGCAGTAACTTTTCTTTCATGCCTTGGAGTTCTGTTTGTAATGGTTCCTCCTTTTAATGAAACCTTTTTCAGGGTTCCATTAGCTTTATCTCTCTTTTTTTTCGTTCCGGGTTACGCTTTCATAGCTGCACTCTTCCCGGGAAAAAATGAAATAAGCGGGATAGAGCGTTTCACTTTAAGTGTTGGCTTCAGCCTTATACTCACAGTTTTTGCTGGATTTTTAATAAGCCTGTCCCCCTGGGGTTATCGCCCTACCCCAATAGTTGTATCTATTCTTGGGATCACAACTTTCTTCAGCATTCTTGCAATTTTTACACGAAAACTAAAAGATGAAAGCGAGCAGTTCTCGTTTTCTCTTAAAGAATTCATAAAATCCATTCAGTCGGACGGGGCCGATGAAAGTCCTGATGAAGCTGAGGAAAACCCCGCTGCGGCTGAAAGCAGGCGTTTTTACAGGTCAAGGAGCAAAGTTAAGGCAAAGGGTTTAAAATACCAGTCCGGCTCAGAAACTGGAACCGAAAGAAAAAAAACTTTGCCTCCGGAAATTGAAAAAGCTCTCGTAATTGCCCTGATAGGTTCGATAATTATCTCAGGTGCAATGTTTGCATATGCCAAGATGACCCGGGAAAAAGAGACCTTTACAATGCTGTATATCCTGGGTCCGGATGGAAAAGCCGAAGGTTATCCTGATGAGAGCTTTATCAATATTCCTATTAATATCACAGTCGGAATTGAAAACCATGAGCTTCAGAGTGTAAACTATGTCCTGCAGATGAAATACGATGGTGATGTTATCGAAGAACTTAACGTTCCAATAGAAGATGGGGAGACCTGGCAGAAAAATATGACATATATCCGCCATAATTTGAAAAACGGAAGGTCTAAGCTTGAGTTTGCACTCTTTAAAGATAAGCCTGATTATTTCCCTTACAGGTCTGTTCATCTCTATATCGAAAATAATAACACCTTCTCTCACCTGGATGACAGCAAGTACACCGAAGCCTCTGAGCTTCCAAAGATTGTAAACGGAGAGATGGAGTCTTCGACAGGCTGGACTTTTACTTCAAACAGTGAATATATAACCGGCTCATATGCAAGCTCCTCAGGTGTAATTTCTTCTTATGCTTACAGGATAGTAAATTCCTATGAAGGAAACCTGTCCGATTCAGCAGAATTTGGAGAGATTTCTCAAACAATTGAATGCAAAGAAGACACTATGGCTGTCCTTTCAGCATATGTGAGAGATGATTTCAACTTAACTTCTCAGGGAACAGACTCCCAGTTAAAATACGCTGCCGTCAACGGAAAAGTTGTCTGGTCAGATGGGATCAGTGAAGCTGAAGGGTGGCAGCACCTTGAAGTCCCCATAGCCATGCAGGCAGGGATGAATAATCTCACACTCGGCTTGAGGCAGTTGCCAGGAGTAATCGTGCCTGTTGAAGTTTTCTGGGATAGTGTTTCCCTGAAGCCTCTCGCAGACATCTCTCCATACGTTTCAGAAAGTGGTACTGTCGAAGCAGTTCCTCCAGTTTCAAGGGTACTTGAACTCCCTGCATACACTAACAACAAAACCTTTACTGTCTCCTGGAACGGGACTGATGAAGGTTCAGGGATTGATTATTACTCTATAGACTCAAGCACGGACGGAGTTAATTGGGAGACCTGGATTTCAAGGACTACGGATAACTCTTCGGTCTTTAGCGCAGAGGATGACCAGACCTATTACTTCCGTTCAAAAGCCGTTGACAGGGCAGGCAACAAAGAGCCTGATCATCCGGGACCGGATACCCAGACTAAAGTCTATACCGGAGCTCCCAGGGTCATGCTGGATATTACCCCCAATCCCTGCAAGACTGCTACAACCTTTAATGTAACATATTCACTGCCTCTCCAGTCCGTGGTATGCAGGGTTGGTCTTGAAGGTTTTGAGCCTGAGTCCTTTGAGCTAACATCCGCAGACGGGGTTCACTGGACAGGCAATTACATTGTAAGGAACGGGGACCGTTTCTCTGTGCAAGCTGAATGTACAGATACCTTTGGAAATATAGTCTATGCTTTCGATGAAATTCTGGTTGACAGCTCAGCTCCAAACTTTGAAATTGAGGTTACTCCAGCAGTTATCGATAAAGGAAATCTTAAGATCAAAGTAACTCCTTCAAGCGCATTAAAATCAAAGCCTTCTGTATCAATCTCAGCCAATGAAAAAATCGAGGTCACTTACCTAACATATTCAGATGGCGATTACTACTACACAGCTAATATAAAATCAGAAATTAATGAGGGCTCATACAAAGTCTCAGTAACCGGTTATGATCTGGGCTCTGAGAAAGTAGAAGGGAATACTACATTTGTGGTTGATCGTTCTCTTTGATATTAGTAGTCTGGTTATGAATAGGCAAATTATGCAATTTTTGAAAGATTGTTCCTCTATAGTGATATTTTTAAATCCAAAGGCTCCTATCTTTTATTTTTTACCTTTCATTTGCTTTCCTGATTAGCGTATCAGCCTTATATTTCTAATTTTGTCCTGGAAATATATGAAAGTTAAACTTATTTTTATTTTTAGTCATACTATTAACACAATTTTTTTATAATGTCGTTAATTTGTTTTATCTACCCGAGTGATTTAAAAACATTAATATACTTTCACGAATAATGAATTTTTGGATCAAAAACGTATAATTACGCAGCTGTACAAAATTTAGATTGCTGCGTAATTTTTAATCTCCAAGTTTATATGGATATAAGTCTATACAAAAACAATTTATCTTGATATATATATTTCATTTGAACAACCTTATATATTTCCTGACTGATATATTGGGTAACATTATAAAACGTCTAATCTTTAAAAAAATAATGTCTATTAAGTTATAAAAATTAAAGACTTTCCGAGAAAAACTGGAAGAATAAAAAATATCTGGAAAGCAGGGGTAGATTATGAATAAACTAGGAACACTAATAATAAGCGGTTTATTGATCGCTTGTATGGCCGGATCGGCGATGGCTGATCCTGGTGATATCGAACTTTGGGATGAAAATTTTCAAAATAGAGTAGATAGTGGCTCTATGATTCGATTGAAGGCAGGAGAAAGTATCTATATTAGTACTCTAATAAATTATTTCGATTCTGCAGGCTCACCAGAATTAGGCGTTTATAATTACGGAGTAGAACTTGAGTATTTTGGTGGTGCTCAAGAAGGAGATTTTATAGTTGAGTGTCCTGATAGTTTTACTTTAACTGAAGGTGGAAGTCCATATAGTGATCAAGGAGTTATTAAAATAACTCGTTCGAATCGCGAAATTCCGTATGGTGCTTATTGTAGAATTTCAATTGGTGATGAAAATCGTATATTAGCTTCTGGAACTACATATGCACAAAATATCCCAGAATTCCCCACCGTTGCCCTCCCTGTAGCAGCTATACTTGGACTTGTTTTCATATTCGGGCGTAAGAAAGAAGAGCTGTAATTCCCACACAACTCTTCTTTTCTTTAACTTTTCCCTTTTTATGTTTTCATTTATTAACTTACTTTTCTTCAAAAACTGAAATGTTTCTCTAATTCTTCAGAAACACTCACTTTTTCGGTAATAATCTTCAGAAATTATGTTTCATAAAATTATTTACTCATCTAAGCGTAGCTATATAATCACATCTTACGATTAAATGCTAGATTTAAGTAATATTTTAGAAGACTACAAATAAGATAGCACTTAATTATTACCAGAAGATTTATTAGAGTTATAATATTCTAATAAGTCTTTAATTCTCTTTATTGGAATAATAATATATAGACATCGCATGAAAAAAGCCAATTTAATGAAGGTTAAACAAGTGAGTGATATTTTATGGAGCATATAACAAAAACCTGTCCAAATTGCGGTAATGAGTTTGTTGTCCTGAAAAAAGTGGAGGAAAAGGCAATTTACTGTACACTTGAATGCCTTTCAGCAACTCAGGGAAATATGAAGATAGAGGCAATTTCTTCTAAAGTTTCGGCATAAATTTTTCTGCTTAATTGAGGTTTTGCCGTTTTCCATCAAATTCCTTATTTTTCAATAATATTTAGTTATAATATTTATTTTGTAAGAAAATTTAGCTAAGATGATTTAAAACCAGTTTAGTATGATATAACATCCTTAATTATAATTATAACCGTTTTTAATCTTATAAAATAGAAAAAAATTCTATTTAAATTTTTAACACATAATTAATATTTATAATTTTATGAGATTTATAGAAAAATATTATATTAAATGCTAATTTTTAAAATATATATAACATTAATTAGAACCTCATTATAGGATTCCGTATTCAGCGGCATTTTATTGCTCAATTTTAAAGGCACTAAATATAGTTTTGTGACAAAATAAGAAATTTTAGGCAATTTTTTTACATTTGAAGTATTATTAACAATTTTGGCAAAGGCTCAA